>JAUHYN010000278.1 GCA_030426505.1 bacterium
ACGTGCAGGCGGACGCGCGTCTCTGCGTCATGGGGCGCGCGACGAAGATCCCGTCCGACGCGCTCGACGCCGCGCGCGCGCGCTACGTCGCGCGCCTCCCCGAGGCGGAGGGCTACTTCGCCACGCACGACTTCTCGTTCCGTCGGGTCGAGGTCGAGCGGCTCCGCTACATCGGTGGCTTCGGTAAGATCTTCTGGCTCGACGTGGACCTCTACCGAGCGCGCCTCGCGGCCGACCCGCTCGCGGAGTCGCACGACGCGATCGTCGAACACATGAACGCGGACCACGCCGACACGCTCCGCCTCTACTGCCGCGCATTCCAAGGCTTCGAGCCCTCACACGCGGTGATGACCGCGGTGGACCGCTGGGGCTTCGACGTCCTCGCGAACGAGCCGGACCGCCGCGTCCGCTTCGACTTCGACGCACCGGCCGCGCCCGACACGATCCGCGGTGTCATGGTCGAGCTGGCGCGCCGCGCGAGGGCGGTCTGATGTCGGCGGACACCGAGTGCCGCCGCCGCGTCCTGGCGACCGGCCACGTGAGCAAGGTGGAGCAATGCGTCGGGTGTGACCACGTCCACCTGCACGTCGGCTGCGTGACGCTCCGACTCGACGCGCGGGCCTTCCACTCGCTCGTCGACGACCTCCTCCAGGCCTCGATCGTGATGGCCGAGGAGGTGCCCGACCGGAGGCTCCACTCTTGAGCCCGATCGAGCGCGGCGGCTCGTCCACCTCGTGCTCGGCGTCGCGCACGCGGTCGACTCCGGCGCGCCGACCGCCTCCGCGTGGGGGCTGGTCGCTGAAAGCTAACCCTGCGCCATCGCCGCGCGCGCGCCCTCGGGTGTCTCTCCGGTCCACGCGCGGAACGCGCGGAAGAACGAGTTCGGATCGTCGTAGCCGAGGAGGAACGCGATCTCGGAGCCCGTCATGGTGGAGGTCCTCAAGTAGTGCCGCGCGAGGGCCTCGCGCGTCGCGTCGAGGATCGCCTGGTAGCGCTGCGACTCCGCCTCGAGCCGGCGCTGCAACGTGCGCTTGCTGACGCCGAGCTTCGACGCGACGTCGGCGACCGACGCGCTCCCGTTCGGGAGCAGCTCGAGCAGCGCGGCGCGCACGCGCTCGGCGGTCGAGGCGGACGCGTCGAGCTCGAACAGGCGACGGCGGAGCTCCGGCTCGAAGAAGGACCACATCGCTTCGTTCGCGGTGAGGAACGGGCGCTCCGCGTCTTCGCGCGAGAAGACGATCCGCACCTCGTCGGACCGGGTGATGTGCGTCCCGAAGAAGTCACGCACGGGCCCCTGCTGCTCGGGGGGATTCGGCATCGTCAGCGCCACGGGACACACGCGGTGGCGCGTCGCGATGCGTGCGAGCTGCGTGACGAAGACGTGTTCGGTGAGCACGAACATCGGCGGCACGGGCTCCGATCGGTCGAGCCACCGAAAGTGCGCGGTGAGGTAGGCGTCGTCGAGTTCGACGCCGAGCTCGAGCGGCGCGATCAAGCGCTTGTACGTCGAGATGCGGCGGAGCGCCGTCGTCATGTGCGGGCTGCACAGCGCGGCGAAGACCGGCGGGTCGAAGGCCTCGGCGGAGATCACCGAACCGATCCGGAGCGGGAGGAGCGGGTCTTCGGACTCCTCCGCCACGGCACGCCACAGCCTGAAGTATTCGGGCTGCGTGACGGTCGCGTTGACCCGGGCGAAGAGGTCCCCGGGCAAGTCCGCGCGGCGGAGGACGTTCCCGGACGAGATCCGGAGGTCCTCGAGGATCAGCCGCCACGCGCGGTTGACCACGTATCCCACGGGTCGGGATGTTGCCGTCGAAACCCGGAGGCCGTCACTCGCGGATGACGCCAAAGGCCGGGCGAATCGTGACATCCCACGGCACGCAATGTCTGTGCGGATGCTACCTTCGATGCTACAAGACAGGGGCGCGTGGGAGTGTCGGGCGTCTCCAAGTATCTGTTCCGGCCGGTCGACGAAGTCGTCCGCGAGATCGGAGCGCTCCCCGCCGCCGATCAGGACGCCACGCTCCGGGCTCTGCTCGCCGCGAGTCGGACCACCGCGACGATCGCCGAGCAGGCGATGTCCGCGCTCGGTCTCGATCGCGGCGCGCTCCTCGAGTACGCGGTCGAAGATCCGTGGCGCTCCGGCCTCCTCGACGAGCGGTCGCTCCTCAACGTGCGCGCGACGCTCCTGGAGGCGCCGAAGGGTCCGATGACCCGCGCGCAGATCGACGCGTTGGCCGCGATGGGGATCGAGCGCGAACACTTCGGGCGCGTCCTCGCGGGGTGCTCCGTCTCGTTCGACATGCCCGCCGTGACCGACACGCAGCAGGTCATGGGCGGCTTCGTACAGCTCACACCCGACAGCGTGGCGAGCGGCGTCGTCCTCGTCCGCGACGTGGGCGGCGGCATGGCGACGCTGCTCGCGTTCCGCCGGCGGGCCAACGCGCTCGCCCGCGCCTTCGACCGGCCGTTCGTCGACTTCATGGGGTGCGAGCTCAAGAACGAGCGACTCGGTCGCCTCTTGGTCCGCAACGGGTTCGAACCCGCCACGGTCGAGGTCCCGGAGGTCTTCGGAGGCGGTATGATGGACGTGCTCACGAAGCGCTTCGACACGAGGGAGCCATGAACGACGACTTCACTCGCTACGCCCAGATACCCGACGCCGCCGCGGCCTACCGCGCCGCGCGGGCCGACGGCCTGAAGACCGCGGCGTGCATTCGCATGCTGCGGGACACGTTCGACCTCGGGCTCGGGGACGCGAAGGAAGTGATGCTCGTCGCCGACGGCGTCGCCGCTTCCCGTGACGCCCACGAGGCGCGCTTCGTCGACGACGTCGCCGCCGCGCTCGACGACTGACCCCGCTTCGAAGGAAATGCTCGCGCGCACGTCGCCCGTTGGGTCTGCATGCGCTGGGTCCTGCTCGCGGCGATCGTGCTCGCGCCGTTCGGCGCGTGGCAGCTGCTCGAGCGCGGCGTCGTCTGGTTCCAGTCGCCCCCGCTCGACCGCTACCCGGTGCGCGGCATCGACGTCTCCCACCACAACGCGCCGATCGACTGGGGCGCGCTCGCGTCCGAAGAGCTCGCGTTCGTCTACGTGAAGGCGACCGAGGGCGGTGACTTCGTCGACCCGCGCTTCGCCGAACACTGGGTGGGCGCGGCGCGGGGCGCCGAGCGCCGCGGCGCATACCACTTCTTCACCTTCTGTCGCTCGGGGGCCGAGCAGGCCGCGAACTTCGCCGCCACCGTCCCGGTCGATCCGGACGCACTGCCGCCCGTGATCGACGTCGAGTTCGGAGGCAACTGCGCCGCGCGCCCGCCGTGGCCCGAGGTCGAACGCGAGCTCGGCGTGGTCGTCGACGCGATGGCCGCGCGCTACGGCCAGACGCCGATCCTCTACGTCACCGAAGAGCTCCTCGCGCAGTACCCGGTGGACCACCTCGGTCCTCCGCTCTGGATCCGCTCGATCTACGGCGCGCCGGATCGCCCGTTCGCGCTGTGGCAGTACCACTGCCGCGCGCGGGTCGCCGGCATCGACGGGCCGGTCGATCTCAACGTCGCATCGAACACGTGGTGGACGGAGACGACGCCTCGGTGAGCGACACGCTCGCGTCCGTCGTGCTAGGCACCTCGGCCGTGCACTTCGGCGGCAAGCCCAAAGCCCGAATCGCGATCGCGGAGCTCCTCGGCGAGGACGTCCCCGACTTCGAGGGCGCCGACGCGGCCGCAGAGCGTCTCGTCGCGGCCTCGCTGTTCGCGAGCGCGCGTCGCGTCGCCGTCGCGACGAGCGCGCCCCAACGGTTCGTGCGCGAGCGCCTCGAGGCGCGCGGCGTGGAGGTCGTCCCGCTCGACGGTGGCTTGCTCCCCGCCGTGGACGTGATCGTCACCGGGGCCATCGCCGTCACTTCGCGAGGGCAGCGCTGCGGGCGCGGGCTGGGCACGACCGACTTCGCGTTCGCGGCGCAGCGCGAGCGCGGCTTCGCGCCGCCGCCGGTCGTGACCACGATCGACGAGCGACAGCTCGTGCGCTTCTTCCCGTCCTACGAACACGACGTGGATCTAACGCTCGTCGCGACGCCCGAGCGGCTCCTCGAGATCCCCGGCCCGCAGTACGCGCCGTCCGGGATCCGGTGGAGCGAAGTGACCGCGGATCACCGCGCCCGGATGCCGTGGCTGGCCGCGCTGCGGGGCGCCGTCGACGCGACCCACGACCAACGGTGAGGCGTCGACCCCACACTGGATCGAGGGTTCAGGGACACAAGCAGCGCTGAAGTCATCAGGTAGGAGCATGTGGCACGTCGTCTGCTCGTGTCCTGACCGTGTCCCGCGCGCGCCCCCTCCTCCTCCTCGCCGCCTTCGCGGTGGCCTGCGACGGCCCTCCGCCCGAGGCACCCCCGCCCGCCGATCGCGACGCCGGGTCGACGGTCGCGCCCCACGACGCCGGGCCCCGTGACGCCGGCGCCGTCGGCACCGAACCGCGGGACGGGGGTGAGCGCGACGGCGGTGCGGCGGTCGACGCCGCGGTTCGAGACGCCGGCCCCGGCGACGCGGGCGTGACCCCGGTCGACTGCGCGGCGGTCGACGACGACCCCGATTGGACGCTCTGCGCGCAGGACGTCCTCACCTGCGAAGTGTTGTTCGAAGACGGCGCCGGGTGCCCGGCGGTGTGCGCGGCGCTCGGCCTCGAGTGCGGCGGCGCGTACGAGAACGTGGACGGACAATGCGCCGCCGACTACGCGCGCCCCGCGCTGTCCTGCACGGAGGCCTCCGGTCACGGCTCGGACTACTGCGTCTGCGCGTCGAACACATGCACGCCCGCGTGCGCGGGTCGCGCGTGCGGCGCCGACGGCTGCGGGGGCGTCTGCGGCGCGTGCCCGAGCGGCGAGACCTGCGTGGACGGCGCGTGTGAAGAGGGCGCGCCGGAGGACTGCACGCAGTACCCGTTCTCGGCGCAGAACCTCCTGAACGAGGTGGTGGGCTTCGGAAGTCAGGCGACGGGCGGCGACCCGAACCAGGTCTATCACGTGACCACGCTCGCGAACTCGGGCGCGGGCTCGCTCAGGAACGCGCTGGAGAGCAACCAACCGTATTGGATCGTGTTCGACGTCCAAGGTCAGATCACACACCCCACGCGGGTGGACGTCCGGTCGAACAAGACGATCGACGGCCGCGGGCGCGACATCACGATCGAGGGGACGCTCCGCCTCGAGGACACGCGCAATGTGATCATCTCGGACGTCACGCTGACCAACACGCTGGAGGGGCGGTGCGGTCAGGACGGTGACGTCATCCTGGTCACCGGCGACGGGGGCACCAACCCTGCGACGTTCTCATCGCGCGACCTGGTGTTCCACCACCTCGAGCTGTTCGACGGCGGGGATGGGTTGCTCGATCTGCGCGGCGCCAGTCGCGTGACGATCTCCTGGAATCACATGCACACGCACAAGAAGGCGATGCTCATGTGGCAGAACCGCGACGGCCAGCCCGTCCCGGGGATGCGGGTGACTTTCCACCATAATTTCTTCGACCGACTCACCCTCCGCGGACCGCAATTCATCTACGGTTGGGCGCACTTCTTCAATAATTACCACTTCGAGTGGTATGAGTACGGCGCCGGTAGCCTCGGCGGCGCTCAAATGGTGAGTGAGCACAACATCTACGAGGCGCGCCCCGGTAACTTCTGCGTCCCCGCCTGCCCGGATCCGAACCCCTGCGGCGACAACGACCGCGTCGTCTCCAAGCGAGGCCTCGTCACCGACTGGGCCGAAAACGGCGCCGGCAGCGCCCGGAGCACGAGTGACTTGCTGCTGAACGACGCCGAGGTCGAGGAGCGTGACCCCACACAGGTCTTCGACGCGACGGCGCAGTACAGCTACACGCTCGAGACCGCCGACACGGCGCTCGCGCAGCGGATCCGCGACGGCGCGGGGCCCCGGACCGACTACTGCCAGACGCCCTGACTCAATCTCCCGGGACGCGCTCGAAGGCGCCCGAGTCACACGGCGCGACACGGGCGGCTCCGCGCTGGTCGTCGGGCGGGCAGAGGACGAGGCCGACGCCACCGTCGACCGCCGAGGGGCGCGAAGGATCCGGCGCCGGGAGCTCGAGCGTGGGCGTGAACCCACGACTCCAGAACAGCCCTTCGTTGAAGACCAGGCGCGGTGACACCGAATCGGAGGGGAGTCCGGCGCAGCTCGAGTCCGTGAAGAAGTTCCCGCCGAGTGAGCTGAAGCCGTGGGTCCCCGCACGACAAGAAGATCCGGTCGCCGCGATGATGCTGTTGGCGACTGCGATCGTCCCCGCGCTCCCGAAGAACGCTCCCTGGCTGAAGGTCTGGTCGTGAATCGTAGACCAACTCACCTGGAGGGTGCCGGTGTTCGCGATGCTCGCCTTCGTGCGTACGTCGGCCGCGACACCCGATGGGTTCGAGACATTCCCTGCGACGGTCACGTTCGTGAGGGTGAGTTGCGGGAGCGCCGTGGGTTCCCCGCGCCGCACGACCACGCCCGCGCCGTTCCAGATCCCCCCGCCACGCGCGCTGGTGTTGTGGCCCACGAGCGTCCGTTCGAGGGTCGCGCGGGCGCCGGTCGTGTTGAAGAGGCCCCCTCCGGAGGATCCGCCGAAGCCCGCGCCCGTGTCGTCGTTGCGGTTCGCGAAGATCGCGCTCTCGCGGACCACGAGGACGCCCGCGTTGTACAGGCCGACGCCCTCGCCGTTGCTCACCATGGTGTTCCCGCCCACGACGACCTCCTCGAGGAGCAGCGTCGATCGGTTCCGGATGCCGGCGCCGCGCGCGGGGAGCTCGTCCGCGAAGCTCGCCCCTCTCAGGTGTCCACCCCGAACGTTGAGGCACTTCATCTGCACTCCGGCGCCGTCGGCGCTCGACGCGTGGACGTCGAACACTCGATCGATCCCGCCCCCGTCGATCGTGACGAGGCCCGGGAGGTGCTCGGAGTCGGGCCGCGGTTCGAAGCGCCCCGAGACGGAGGGATCGAAGCGCGACGGGAGATCGTAAACGGCGGCGAGGTTGAGCCGACACCCCAACCCGCCGTGGACGACGAGCGGGCCGGTGATGTCGAGGTCGCCGACGGCCGCGTCCGCCTCGTCCTCGCCCTCTTCCCCGGTGAGCGTGAGTCGATAGACCCCTCCGGGGAGCGCGACCTCGTTGAGGCCCTCGAGCGCGTTGGTCTCCATGATCGCCGCCCGCAGTGAGCAGGCGCCGGCGCTCGTGGCGCACGCGCCGTCGCCCGGCGCCACATCGACGCCGTCGTCGACGGTGTCCACGTCGAAGCGCCGCCGCCCGACGGTGGGCGCATCCGTGCAGTCCGCGGGCTGGTCGAGAATCGTCCGCGTATACGTGGCGGTCTCGGGGAACGTCTTGGTGCGCTCGGAGCCGGAAGCGCCGCGCCGATATCGAACGATGTAGCGGTAGGCGACGACCTCGTCGCACGCGGGGATCGCGACGGTGACCGCCCACTGATCGCCGGGCACGTTGCGCATCGCGTCCATCGTCCCGCGGTGTTCGAGGACCACGCCGAGGACCTCGAAGTCCTCCGGCGCAGTCACGAACGCGGTGAACCCTTGAAGGTTCGCGACCGGCCGATAGGCCGATGCCGGCGATGTCCGGTCTTCGAGCCGGAGCGACGCGCACGCCGCGACGAAGAGCGCGAAGGTGAGGACGGAGTTGCGTATCGCGGTCGGCATCGGACTACGACCGGGAGTTCGCCGTCCGGGCGCGCGCTCTGACATCCCTGTTCAGGGCGGCACGCAGCTCCCGCGCACGCACCGCCCTCCGGCGCACTGCGCAGCGCTCGTACACTCCGCGCCGTCGCCCGGGAACTCACACGCGTAGTGCTGGCCCGAGCCGCAGTTGGCGTCGTTCCAGACGCCGTCGCCGCGCCAGTTGCTCTGGGCGCAGTCCTCGCCGTTGCCGGCGTCGTTGGGTTCGCCGTTGCCCCACGGGTCGTAGGCGAGCGTCGAGCCGTCGACCCACAGCCACTCGCCCTCGGTGTCGCGGTCGGTGATGCCGATCCAGAAGGCGCGGTCCGTCCACTCGCGGGCGCGCTCGCCGAGCGCGACGTTCTCGGCCATCGTCGGGAGCACCGGGAGCCGCCCGCCTTGCGCGGCGCAGTGGCGACCCGCGGAGAAGAAGTTCCGACGCGTGGTGCAGACCGTGAAGCCGCCGGTGGGGATGCAGTCGAGCGGATCGATCGGCGCGCGCACCAAGTCGGCGTCGCTGCGCGGGAGAATCGTGAAGCCGCGCGCGTCGAACTGGAGCGGGCCGGTGACGCGATCGAAGCGCGCGCCCTCCACGAGCCAGGTGAAGTCGAACGTGGTGAACAGATCGTCGATGCGGACGAGGTCGTCGATGAACAGCTCGCCGCTCGATCGATCCACGCCGGTGAGGACGCCCGCGTCGATCGTCACGACCACGCCCTCGTAGAGCTCCGCGATCTCCGGGAAGAACAGCTCCTCGGCGCGCAGGGCGGTCGGCCCCGGGAGGTCGCGGCGGCCGGTCACCTCGAGATCGCTCTCGGCGCTCACGACGATCTGCGTGCGTGTCCCCATCACGCCGGTGACCGTGGACGAGAACGCCTCCTCGACGACCTCGCCGCGGACCCGCACCACGTCCCGCATCGCCACGGTCGGCGTGGGCCCCGCCGCGAGGTTCTCGATCCACACCCCCGAGTAGGCGCCCTGCGTTCCGTCGGAGACGAAGAAGCCCCGCGCGCTCTCGGGACTCACGACCACGAGGTCGTCGAGCTCGACGATCGTCCCCGCTGGGATCAGTCGCTGTTGGATCGTGAACACCGACGCCGCGGGGAGTGGCGCCGCGTCGACGACGAGCGGCGGATAGTCCGGACCGGCGTCGCGGGCGGTCGGCGTCACCGGCGCCCTGGTGTCGGTCGAGCGGGCGGTCCCGACGGGGCCGGTGATCGTCCTGGTGGGGGTCGGCGCGGCGCTGGTGGTCCTCATGCTCGCCCCCGGACGCGGGGTCCTCTGGCGGGCGCTC
>JAUHYN010000279.1 GCA_030426505.1 bacterium
TCGCTTCAAGGACGCCGCCGAGGCGTACCGAGTGCTGGGCGACGTGGATCTCCGCGCGCAGTACGACGCCTACCGCGCCGACCAGAACGGTGGCGGAGTCAGCCACGGGATCCCACAGGCGCGCACGGAGGCGGCGGGCGACGTGCTCGACGAGCTCTTCGGGACGTCGCGCGCCAAGCAGCGGCGCGAGAAGAACCAACAGCGTCAGCGCCGGGAACGGACGCCGCCGCCGCCGTCGCGGCACGAACCGCACGAGCCCGGTGACGACCTCCGCTACGATCTCGAGATCGACTTCGAGGAGTCGGTGCAGGGCACGGAGCACGTCGTGTACGTGCCGGGCGAGGCGAACTGTTCGACGTGCCGCGGCACGGGCGCGGCGCCCGGGAGCGCGCCGGTGATCTGCCAGCGCTGCAATGGTCGCGGCGCGGTGCGCGAGCAACAAGGCTTCTTCGACACGACGCGCCGCTGTCCGGACTGCGGCGGCGCGGGGAAGATGGCGGCGCAGTCGTGCCACGCGTGCGGAGGCTCGGGGACGGAGCTGGTGGATCGGCCGGTGACGGTCGACGTCCCGGCCGGCGTCACGACGGGGACGCGGCTGCGCATGCGCGGGATGGGGCGGTCCGGTGGGGGCGGCGGTCGGACGGGCGATCTGATCGTGGTGATCACGGTGCGGCCGCACCCGTTCTTCGAGCGCGACGGCGCGGACCTGATGGTCGAGGTGCCGGTGGCGATGACGACGGCGGCGCTCGGCGGTCAGATCGAGATCCCGACGCTGGACGGCCCGATGCGCATGCGCGTGCCGCCGGGTTCGCAGAACGGGCGGATGTTCCGGTTGCAGGGGAAGGGGCTGCCGCGCCCGGACGGGCGTGGGGTCGGCGATCAGCGGGTGCGGCTCGCGGTGCAGACGCCGGAGTCGATGACGGACGCGATGCGGGACCTGCTCGAGGCGTTCGCGGATCTGGAAGACGAGCTGGAGCCCGACGGGGCGGTCCGCGACTTTCGGCATTCGATGAAGCGGTACTACGCCCACCGGCGTTGACGGGGCGGTCGGCTCTTGGGATAACCCGCGGCGACATGTCCAACGATCACACCGAGTTGCTCCAGAAGGTGTCCCTGTTCCACGAGGTCGATCCCGAGGAGCTGTCCCGGATCGCAGGGATCCTCTCGACGCGCGACGTCACGAAGGACGCGCACATCGTCACGCAGGACGAGCCGGGCGACGCGCTGTTCATCATCGCGAAGGGCCGCGTGAAGGTCTCCATCTACGGCGACAACGGGCGCGAAGTGATCCTGGGCCTCTTGAAGGCCGGTGAGTTCTTCGGAGAGATGTCCCTGCTCGACGACCTCCCGCGCTCGGCGAACGTCATCGCGGTCGAGGACTCGACGGTGCTGATCCTCAAGCGCGAGCAGTTCGCCGCGCACATCAACGTCAGCCCGGCCACGGCGCTCAACGTGATGGCCGAGCTCTCCCGCCGCCTCCGCCGCGCGGACGAGATCATCGGCAACTTGGCCACGCTCGACGTCTACGGGCGCGTCGCCCACATCATGATCGACCTCGCCAAGAAGGACGGCGAAGAGGTCGAAGAGGGCATCCTCATCCGCGAGCGCCCCACCCAGCAGGACATCGCGTCGATGATCGGCACCAGCCGCGAGACGGTGAGCCGCGTCCTGTCGGAGTTCCAGAAGCGAGGCTTCGTGGAGATGCGCGGCCGGGAGATCTTGCTGTCGCGGAAGTTCGCGGGCGAGGTCGCGGGGCAGAGCGAGAGCTGATCGCTCTCGGTTCGTGCGCTCGGTCCGCGGCCTCGCGCGAGCGGGTCGCTCGTGTTGGCGGAGCGAGGACTTCGGGGCACACGCGGCGAAGCCATTACGCGGGAGGCGTCTCGTCACGAAACACTCGGGCCCCGCGGTCGAAAATCTCCCGAGCGACGGCCGATGGGACGGACATGACCGCCGTTGTCTTCGACTGGAACGACAAAGCCTCGATCGATCCCGTCCGCACGCACCTCCAATCGGCGGTCGACCGCCTCGCGCAGGCCGCGTCCCAACCCGGCGACGTGGCGCTGTTCGACGCGCTGCGCGACGCGGCGCGCGGCATCGGGTTCGATCCTCCGCAGCTCCCCGAAGACCTGGCGCGCGTCCGTCGCGTCCTCGCGGACTCCGACGCGGGGCCCCGAGAGCTCGCCCGCGCGATTCGCCACAACCCGGTGCTCGGGGGTCAGTTCATCGCGCTCGCGAACTCGGCGTTCTTCGCGGGGCGCCACGCGGTCGAGCACCTCGAGGAAGCCATCGTACGTGTCGGTATGAAGACGTCGGTCGCGTGGATCACCGCGCTCGTCGCCAAGGCCGAGCTCTTCGACGCGACCGGATTCCGCCACCAGGCGAAGGAGGTGTTCCGGCACGCCCTCGCCGCCGCGGTCAACGCGCAGTTGATCGCCGATTCGACGCGCCCCGCTCTGAGCGCCGAGGCCTTCACCGTCGGACTCATGCACGACATCGGGCGGGTCGTCGTCCTCGCGATCGCCGGCGATTCGGAGCGCGCGACGGGCGCCCCCACGCCCTCGACGCTCGTCCGCGCCAGCGACGAGCTCCACGCGGCGTTCTCGGCGCTGATCGCGCGAGACTGGGTCTTCGACGACGCCGTCGTCGCGGCGATCCGAGACCACCACGCCGTGCTGGACCCGATCGTCGACGGCGAGTCCGACGCGCTCCGCCTGACGCGAATCCTCCAGGCCGCTGACGACCTCGGACACCGCATGATCGACGTCATCGATGTCCCCGTCGAACCGGCGCCCGCGACGATCGATCTCATCGGTACGTTCGACACGATCGACGAGCTGCTCGAAGACGCTCGCACCGCCTTCGACGCGTTCGACAGCGCGATGAACTGACCGGCCCCTCGGAAAGATCCCTCGCGTCCCGCGTGTTCGCTCCCCGGCCCACCATGGACCGCAGCGATAACACTGCGCTTTGTCGTCTACGTACTGCATGGGCATCGTCTGCTCGATCGGGCATCATCCCCCCGCCCATGCGCCGCCTCGCCCCCATCGCGTGGATCGCCCTCCTCGTCGCCTGTGACCAGGTCGGCGCGACGACGAAGGAGAAGCCCGGCGGCGACAAGCCCAAGCGCCCGCCCGCGCCGGTGGCGGTGAAGGCGGCGGCGTCCGGGCCGATCTCTTCTTATTACGTCGCGACCGCGACGCTCGAGGCCGAGAAGACCGCGACCGTCCTCGCGCGCGTGAACGGCGTGATCGAATCGATCGCGCACGAAGAGGGCGACTTCGTGAAGTCGAACGCCGTCCTCCTCAGGATCGACAACGATGAGTATCGGCTGAAGGTCACGCAGTCCGAAGCCGCGACCGCGCGCCTGGACGACCAGCGGCAACGCGTCGAGAAGCTCGTCGACAAGAAGCTCGCTGCGCCCGAGGAGTTCATGACGGTCAAGCAGGACTACGCGTCCGCGAAGGCAGCCGAAGACCTCGCGCGGCTCGAGCTCGCGCGGACCGTCGTGCGCGCGCCGTTCGAAGGGCGGCTCACCGCGCGCCTCGTCGACGTGGGCCGCACGGTCAGCAACGGGACGCCGCTGTTCGAGATCGCCGATCTGAAGCCGCTCCTCGCGCGGGTCTTCGTGCCGTCGAAGGAGCTCAAGCGCCTGAAGCAAGGGCAGCCCGTGAAGCTCGTGCTCGACAGCAGCCAGACCGAGCTCGAGGGGAAGATCTTCCTCGTCAGCCCGGTGATCGATCCCGCGACCGGCACCGTGAAGGTGAGCATCGAGATCGACAGCTACCCCGAGGGCACGCGCGCCGGTGACTTCGCCGAAGTGCGCATCGTGACCGAGCGCCGCGAGGGCGCGCTCCTGGTGCCGCGCGTCGCGATCGTCGAGGAGCGGCAGGACCAGGTCGTGTACGTCGCGAAGGGCGAGTCCGCGGAGCGACGCGTGGTCGAGCTCGGCTTCGAGGAGGGCGATTTGGTGCAGATCACGAAGGGCCTCGCCGAAGGGGACCGCGTCGTCGTGAAGGGCCAGCACTCGCTCGAAGACGGCGCGCCGATCAAGATCCTCGAAGGCTGAACGCGTGCGCGGACTGATCGCACTCGCCGTCCGTCGTCGTGTCAGCGTGACGATGTTCGCGATCGCGACGGTCGCGTTCGGCATCGTCGGTTACCAGCGCCTCTCGGTCGAGCTCTTCCCGGACATCGCGTACCCCACGCTCACGATCCGCACCGAGTTCGAGGACGCCGCCCCGCAGGAGGTCGAGACGATGGTCACGCGGCCGGTCGAAGAGGCCGCCGGCGTGCTGCGCGGGCTCGAGCGGATGCACTCCGTCTCGCGGCCGGGCGTCTCCGAAGTGAGCATGGAGTTCGCGTGGGGCTCGGACATGAGCAGCCTCGCGATGGACGTCCGCGAGAAGCTCGATCGCATCGTCCTCCCCGAGGGCACCGAGGACCCGATCGTCCTGCGCTACGACCCGTCGCTCGATCCGATCATGCGCCTCGCGCTCACCGGATCGGACGACCTCCGCGAGGTCAGGCACTTCGCGGAGCGCCGCCTCGAGCCGGACCTCGAGACCGTCATCGGCGTCGCCGCGGCGCAGTTGAGGGGCGGGCTCGAGGAGGAGATCCGCGTCGAGATCGATCAGGAGAAACTCGCCGCGCTGAAGATACCGCTGTCGACGGTCGAGCAGGCGGTCGGCGCTTCGAACGTGAACGTGCCCGGCGGCGCGCTGCGCGGATCGGACCGCCAGTTCCTGATCCGCACGCTCAACGAGCTCGACTCGGTCGACGAGATCGCGGACCTCATCCTCTCCGACACCGAGGGGCGCATCGTCCGCCTGAAGGACGTCGCGCGCGTGTACCGCGGCGCGCGCGAGCGCGAGGAGATCACGCGCTTCGACGGCAAGGAGGCGGTCGAGGTCGCCATCTTCAAGGAAGGCGACGCCAACACCGTCCTCGCCGCGCGCGCGGTGAAGGAGCGGCTCGAGGTCTGGAACTCGAAGCTCCCCGAGGGCTACGCGATCACGATCCTCTTCGACCAGTCGCGCTACATCGAGAACGCCGTCGAAGAGGTCCGCGACGCGACGCTGATCGGCGGCCTCCTCGCGGTGCTCGTGTTGTTGCTGTTCCTCCGCGATTTCAAGAGCACGATCGTCATCGCGACCGCGATCCCGCTGTCGGTCGTGGCGACGTTCATGGCGATGTACCGCATGGACGTCAGCCTCAACATCATGTCGCTCGGCGGCCTCACGCTCGGCGTCGGTATGTTGGTCGACTCCGCGATCGTCGTGTTGGAGTCGATCCACCGTCGCCGCCAGGACGGCGCGAGCGCGTACGAGGCCGCGGTCGAGGGCGCCGCGGAGGTCGGGCCGGCGGTCACCGCGTCCACGCTGACGACCATCGCGGTGTTCCTCCCGATCGTCTTCGTCGAGGGCATCGCAGGGCAGCTCTTCGAGGACCAGGCGGTCACCGTCACCATCAGCTTGGTCGCCTCGTTGATCGTCGCGTTGACGGTCATCCCGATGCTCAGCGCGCGGGGGCGCGCCGCGAAGCCGAAGAAGCTCTCCGCAGCACCGGAGGCCGACGTCGCCACGCTCGGTCGCGCCTCACTCGCGTACGATCGGTTGCTCCGCGGCGCGATCCGGGGGCGCGTCGTGGTGTTGGTCGTCGCGACCGGGCTGTTCGTCGCTTCGCTCTACGCCGCGCTCGGGCTCGACACCGAACTCATTCCGCGGCTGTCCTCCGGTGAGTTCTTCTTCGACGTCGAGATGCCCGAGGGCACTTCACTCGCCGCGACGGATCGCGTCGTGAAGCAGATGGAGACCGCGGTCGCGAAGGAGGAGGGGGTCGAGAAGTACTTCGTGATGATCGGGAGCCGGCAGGTGTCCGGCGGCGTGTCCGTGAACAGCCAGGCCGAGAACCTCGCGCAGCTCGACGTGGTGATGAAGGACCGCGGCGACAATGTGGTCGAGGACGCGACGGCGACCCGGCTGCGCGAGGCGTTCGCCTCGATCCCCGACGCCGAGATCCGCCACGGCTACCCCACGTACTTCTCGCTGCAGGTCCCGATCGAGATCGCGGTGTTCGGCGAGAACCTCGAGGCGCTCCGCGCGTACTCGCTCGAGCTCGCGGATCGGTTGGCGCGCATCCAGGGGTTCGTCGACGTGCGCTCTTCGCTGGAGGCCGGCAACCCGGAGCTGCAGGTGGTGTTCGATCGCCGCAAGGTCGCCGCGATGCAGCTCGACCTCGCGACACTCTCGAACACGCTCAAGAGCCGCGTGCAGGGCGCGGTCCCCACGCGCTTCAAGGAGGCCGACCGTCAGATCGACATCCGGATCCTCAACCACGAGATGACGCGGCAGTCGGTCGAAGACGTGCGCCGCCTCGTGCTCCCCGGCCCGGAGGGCCAGCCGATCCGGTTGCTGTCGATCGCCGACGTGAGCGCCGCGCGCGGCCCCGCCGAGATCCACCGGCTCCAGCAACAGCGCGCCGCGCTCATCACGGCGAACCTCGAGGGCCGCAGCCTCGGCGACGCCGTGCGCGCGGTGGAGAACACGCTCGACCAGATGGGCGACCGCGGGCTGACCTCGGAGATCGGCGGGCAGAACCGCGAGATGAAGGTCAGCTTCGAGAGCCTGCGGTTCGCGGTCGCGCTCGCGATCTTCCTCGTCTACCTGGTGATGGCTTCGACGTTCGAGTCACTCATCCACCCGTTCATCGTGCTCTTCACGATCCCGCTCGCGTTGATCGGCGTGGTCGGTTCGCTGCTGGTCACGAAGACGACGGTCACGGTGATCGTGTTGATCGGCGCGATCATGTTGGTGGGGATCGTGGTGAACAACGCGATCGTCTTGATCGACGCGATCAATCGCTACCGCCGCGAGGGCCTCTCGAAGCTCGAGGCCGTGGTGCGTGCAGGACACGTGCGCCTGCGCCCGATCCTCATGACCACGCTGACCACCAGCCTCGCGCTCGTGCCGATGGCGCTCGGGTGGGGCGAGGGCGGTGAGCTGCGCGCGCCGCTGGCGATCACCGTCGCGGGTGGGCTCCTCGCGAGTACGCTCCTCACGCTGGTGGTCATCCCCGCGACGTACATGTTGGTGCCGTCGAATGTGGACGAGGAGATCGCGTGAGGTCGCTCCCCGATCTCGCCGTCCGGCGGCCCGTCACGACGCTGATGCTCCTGCTCAGCATGACGGTGCTCGGCGCGGTCGCGCTCGACCGCCTCCCGCTCGCGTTCATGCCCGACCTCCAGGAGCCGCGTATCTTCGTGCGCGTCCCGTATCCGAGCGCGTCGCCGGAGCAGGTCGAGCGCATGATCGTGCGGCCGGTCGAGGAGGCGCTCGCGACCGTGCGCGGCATCGAGCACATGTTCGCGTTCGCCGACCAAGAGGGCGGCATGATCGGGCTGACGTTCAACTGGACGATCGACATGCGACACGCGCGCGTCGAGGTCTGGGAGCGCCTCGACCGCATCAAGACCGACCTCCCGGACGACATCGGCGACATCACCGTGAGCCCCAACTGGGACGCGCGGCAGGTCGAGACGCCGATCCTCGAAGGCCGCCTCTCGTCGCCGCTCAACCTCAGCGAGTCGTACGATCTGCTGGAGCGACGCATCGTGCGTCCGCTGCAGCGCGTGCCGGGTGTGGCGCAGGTGCGGCTCGACGGCGTGCAGCCGAAGGAGGTCCGCGTGAACCTGCGCGTGGCGGACCTCGCACACCACGGCGTGGACGTCCGCGACGTGGAGCGCATCCTCCAACGCTCCAACTTCGATCAGTCGCTCGGGAAGATCACGACCGGCGACCGCCGCCTCGCGGTCCGGACCGTCGCGACGTTCAAGACGATCGAACAGATCGCCGCGCTCCCGATCCGCGCCGAGGGGCTTCAGCTGTCGGACGTGGCGGACGTGACGTTCGAGGAGCCCGAGCTCGAGTACGGCCGACACCTCGACGGCAACTTCGCGATCGGCATCAGCGTGAGCGCGGAAGCGCAGGCGAACGTGGTCGAGGTCGGCGAGGCGCTCGAGGCGCGCATCGCCGAGATGAAGGACGATCCGGAGCTCGAGGGCGTGAGCTTTCTGGTGTGGTTCAGCCAGGCGAAGGAGATCAAGAACACGCTCGGCGACCTCGCGTGGACCGGTGTGATCGGCGCGCTCCTCGCGACGGCGATCCTCTTCGGCTTCCTCCGGCGGTGGAGCAGCACGATGGTCGCGGTGCTGTGCGTGCCGTTCTCGTTGCTCGTCACGTGCGGGATGGTCTGGCTGCAAGGCAAGACGCTCAACACGCTGACGCTGCTCGGGTTGATCGTGGGCGTCGGCATGCTCGTCGACAACGCCGTGGTCGTGATGGAGAACATCTTCCGTCACGCCGAGATGGGTGAAGACCGGCGCACGGCTTCGCTCGTCGGCGCGAAGCAGGTCTCGGTCGCGGTGATCGCGGCGACGATGACCTCGGTGATCGTGTTCCTGCCGCTGATCTTCAGCAAGCCGAGTCAGATGAACCTCATCCTGCAGGAGCTCGCGATCACCATTTCGATCACGCTGCTCGCTTCGCTGTTCATCAGTCAGACGCTCATCCCGATGGCGTCGTCGTCGTTCATCAAGAAGGCGCCGCGCGCGCGCGGGCGGCTGATGTTGTGGCTGGAGGATCGGTACCAGCGGATCCTCGAGGCGAACCTGCAGCACTGGTGGCTCACGCCGCTGATCGGGCTCGTGGTCTTCGGCTCCGCGTACTGGCCATACACGAAGGTCGACATGAACTTCGACGCCGGACAGACCGACATGTTCGCGCAGGTCCACTACCAGTTCTCGGAGCCGCTGAGCCTCGAGCTCAAGGAGAAGGTGGTCGACGTCGTGGAGGACGCGTTGGAGCCTCACCGCGAAGAGCTCCTCGCGCGATCGATCTACAGCTTCTGGGCGCCGGACATGGCGCTCACGCGCATCTATCTGAAGGAGGGCGAGGCCAACGAGGACAGCCTCAACGTCGTGCGCGAGCGCCTGCGCGGGGTGCTC
>JAUHYN010000280.1 GCA_030426505.1 bacterium
TGTGGAGCCTGGACCTCGACGACTCCGGGTACGTCGAGATCGACTGGCTGGTGCTCCCATACTTGGGCGTGCATGCGCGCGGCGGGCTGCGCGACGCCTTCGTCGCGCTGGGCACCGAGCGCGCGTATCTGACCAAGAACTACCGCGTGACCGGCGGGCTCCGGTTCGTGTTCACACCGCAGATCACGCTGAAGGCCGAATATCTCCACAACGGGGAGTTCGGCGGCGTGGCATCCTTTACCGACGACATCTTCACGTCGTCACTGGTGCTGAAGTTCTGATGAGGCCCCCGAAGGAAGCGAAGATGAAGAACTCGACTCACGGATTGTTGATGTTCGGCGCCGCGCTGGTCGCGGGCGCCTCGTTCGGCTGCGACTCCCTGTGCGGCGACGCGAGCTGCCGCATCACCGAAGCGGAGTGGGCGCGCATCTCGGACCTCGCGGGCCTCGGCGATCCGATGCTCGACCCGGTGAACAAGTACGCGGGCGTCGACAACACGGCGGCGGAGGCGCTCGGTCAGCAGTTCTACTTCGACCCCCGGTTCTCCGGCGTGTCGCGTGGCCGGGACACGCTCGGGCGCTTCATCAGCGCAGGCCGCGCGCCGGTCGGCGAAGCCGTCGACATCTCGTGCGCCACCTGCCACGACCCGTTGATCGGTGGCACCGACCACACGTCGTCGCCGGGGCACGTCTCCGTCGGGGCCGGGTGGTACGACGTGAACTCGCAGGCGACGGTGAACTCGGCCTACTACCAGGTGAAGTACTGGAACGGTCGCTACGACTCACTCGTGTGGCAGATCCTCGCGGTGAACGAGAGCGGCGTGTCGATGAACTCGACCCGCCTGCGGAACGCGTGGGTCATCCACGACCACTACCTCGACGCGTACGACCAGGTGTTCGGCGCGGACCACCCGTTCCCGTTCGACTACCGCGACGATGGCATCACGCGGGAATCGATGCTCTCGATGATGAACGACGACGGCACGTGCAAGCTCGTGCAGACGTCGACGATGACCGCCCCCGAGTGCCCGACCCAGACCGAGTCCGGCGCCCCGCTCTGCCACGTCGTCGACAACGGCGGGACCGAGCTCTGCCTCCCGCTGTGGCCTCCGAACGGCAAGACCAACGGCGGCGGCTGCGACCTCGTGCTCTTCACGACGGGCTCGAACCTCGACTTCGACACGTTCGACGCCTTCGACTGCATGCCCGACGACAACCAGTCCGACATCACCCGCGTGTACGTGAATTTCGCGAAGGCGATCTCGGCGTACGAGTACCTGCTCGTGAGCAAGAACTCGCCCTTCGACAAGTGGGTCGAGTCGGGGCCGGACTCCACGATCATCTCCGAGAGCGCGCGCCGCGGCGCACGGTTGTTCGTCGGCAAGGCAGCTTGCATCGACTGCCACAACACGCCGCTCCTCTCGGACGATCTGTTCCACAACATCGGCGTCCCGCAGGTCGGAGTCGCGGTCCCCACCGAGGCGGACTGCCCCGAGGGCGCGTCGTGTGACTGCGTCACGCCGGACTCGCGCAGCTGCAAGGCGTGGGGCGCGTACGGCGGCCTCCAATCGTTGCAGGGCGGCGCCAACCGCGGCGACAACTGCGACAACCCGTTCGTCGACGCGTGCAACGACACGCGGCAGCCGTTCTACGACATGGAGATCACGGACGCGTTGAAGGGTGCGTGGCGTACGCCGTCGCTGCGGTCGGTCGCGTTGACCGCGCCGTACATGCACACGGGCGCGCTCGCGACGCTGCAGGACGTCGTCGAGCACTACAACTACGGCGGCACGCGCGACGGCGCCGCGACGGATCAGCTCTCCGTGCGACTCGCGCCGCTCGGGTTGAACGATCGCGAGATCCTCGACCTGGTCGCCTTCCTCGAAGCCCTGACCGGCGAAGCGCTCCCGACCGAGCTCGTCACCGCGCCCGCCCTCCCTTGAGACCGCACGCCATGAAACGAATCGCCCCTCTCCTCCTCGCGCTCGGCTGCGCGACGTCGACCGGCCCCACCGAATCGATCGAGCCGGACGCCCCGCGGCCGAAGGTCGGCGCCGCGTGGTTCAAGCTCCGCGCGGAGCAGCTCGGCGTCTCGATGGACGCCGCGAAGGCGCGCGACGCCGCGTTCGATCCGTCGAACGCGCCCGACGACTTCTGGAACCCCGAGACCGCGATCAACACCGGCGCGGTCTGGAACGCGCTGTGCGCCGAGTGCCACGGCGGGCAGCTCGACCCGCGCGACGCCGCGAAGTTCCCCGCGCCCTCGCCCGGTTGGGCGAAGGGCACCGGGCAGATGTTCGCCGAGCCGCGCCCGCTCCCCGCCGCGTACGCCAAGGTCTTCGACGGCTCCGACGACCCGAAGAAGATGCCGCCGTGGAAGGACAAGCTCGCGCGCGAACAGATCTGGGCGCTGGTCCACTACGTCAACCAGCTGTCCAACACCGCGACGGCGCGCGTGTACCTCGAGAAGAAGTAGCCCGACGTCACGCGGGCGGCGGCAACACGCCGGACGCGATCTGCTGCGCGTAGAGCTCGCGCTCCGCGTCGCCTTCTACTTCTAGGCGCGCTGTGCTCTCCCCGGCGCGCTCTGCGGCCGCGTCGATCGCGAACGCGAAGAAGTCGTCGAGGCCGTGCGCGTCGCGTTCGTTCCAGGCGGCGACGACCGCGTCGTGGATCGCCCAGCGATCGATCGCGAGCTGCACGTGTTCCAAGAAGCGCCGCTCGTCTTGCGGGCGCAGCGCGTACGGCACCGGGCAGGCGACCGCGCCCGGTCCCCCGCGCTGGGTCTCGGTCGTCCACCCCACGGGGTACGTGCGGCAGCCGGTGGGGCGCGCGCCGTAGACCGCGCAGCGCTGGAACCCGCCGACGTCGGTGAGGTAGTGGCACCGGCCGGAGTCCTCGTCGCGGGGCAGCTCGAGCTCGGCGTGCCCCGTCCACCCGTCGACCGACTCGATCACCCTCGGGTCGCGCTCGACGCGGAAGCTGTGTTCGTGCGGCTTCACGGTGCGCACGCGGAGGGCGGCGAGGAGCGGTACGTCGATCGTCCGACACAACTCGATGGCGTCGAGCAGCGAGACCTTCACGCGCAGGTGGCAGCAGTGCCCGGGGCACGCGCGGCAGGGTTCGACGACGGGCTTGTACGGCGCGATCTTCGTTTGGGGCGCGCCGTTTTCGTCGCACCGGGGCGTGAGCGGGTGCGGCGTGAGGCGGAGCGGCTCGGACACCGACTCAGGATGCCTGACTTCGGAACCTTTTGCGCAACACGCACATGGCCCCACCGATAACTACTTCAGCGCGGCGTGTCGCTTGTGTCCCTGCGACCCGCCCATCCCCCGCGACGGACGACTGGGCCGGTCGTCCGTCGCGGATCCCATTATCCTCCCGCCATGCCCGAGCTCCCGGACGTCACCGTGTACGTCGAAGCGCTCGAAGCGCGCGTCGTCGGCGAAGTGCTCGAGAAGATCCGTTTGAAGAGCCCGTTCGTGTTGCGGTCGGTGTCGCCCCGCCCGAGCGCGCTGGTCGGCAAGACGGTGACGGGCATGCGCCGCATCGGCAAGCGCATCGTGTTCGAGTTCGAGGACGACCACTTCCTCGTCATCCACCTCATGGTCGCGGGCCGCTTCAAGTGGGGGAAGAAGGGTGCGCCGGTGCCGGGCCGCATCGGGCTCGGTGCCTTCGACTTCTCCTCGGGCTCACTGTTGTTCACGGAGGCGAGCTCGAAGAAGCGCGCGTCGATCCACGTGGTGAAGGGCGCCGAGAACCTCGCCGAGCACGACCGCGGCGGCCTCGAGGTGATGGGCGCGCCGTTCGCCGACTTCAAGGAGCGCCTCACGCGCAAGAACCACACGCTCAAGCGCGCGATGACGGACCCAAGGATCTTCTCGGGCATCGGCAACGCGTACTCGGACGAGATCCTCTTCCACGCGCAGATCTCCCCGATGAAGCTCACGCAGAAGATCTCGGACGAAGAGATCCAGCGCCTCTACGACGCCACACAGTCCACGCTCGAACGCTGGACGCAGCTCCTCCGCGACGAGGCGAAGGAAGGCTTCCCCACGAAGGTCACCGCCTTCCGCGAAGAGATGGCGGTCCACGGGAAGTACAAGCAACCCTGCCCGGTGTGCGGGAACAAAGTGCAGCGCATCGTCTACGCCGAGAACGAGACGAACTACTGCGCGACCTGCCAGAACGAGGGGCGCTTGTTGAAGGACCGGAGCCTGTCGCGGCTGTTGAAGGACGACTGGCCGAAGACCGTGGACGAGTTGGAGTAGCGACTACGGATCGTACAACTCCAGATCCCCCGCCGAGATCTGGATCTCCTTCGCGACGAACGGCGCCTCCAGCTTCGGCGCGCGCTCGTCGAGGCGACACACGAGGAGCACGCGCTCGACCTTCTTCCGGATGCACCCCACGCCGAGGAGCGCCTGCTCGCGGGATGTGCCGCCGGGCGAGAAGCAGCGCACGACGTCGACCTCTTCGGTGAGGCCGAGCATTGCGAGCTCCGAGAAGAGCTTGGCCTGCGCGCGGCGGCCGCTCTGGCGGGTCCACTGCTCGTCCACGTGGATGATCGTGCGCCCCGTCTCGCTCTTGTAGCGCCGTACGAACGCGAAGGCGTCGATGCCCTGCCCCGCGTGTTTGCGGTAGACGAGCAGCTCGTAGTCGAAGCGCGGGTCGTCGCGGTACCTCCACGCGAGCTGCTGCGCATTCTTCACGACGCCCAACTCGACCGGCGCGTCCGGCTCGCTCAGCGAGCGCCCGACCGACTCGAGGATCGCGTCGTCGATGGGGACGGTAGTGAGTTTGGTCCGGATGCGCCGCGCCTCCTTCGCGAGCTTCCGGAACGGCGACAACGCGCGCTTCGAAAGGCGCGACGAGAGCCCCTCCAACCCGATGTAGAGGTTGCGCGCGTTGAGCTCGCAGACGAACTCGAAGTCGAGCGACTCGAACAGCGGCTGCGCGCGCTCGGCCGCCGCGACGTAGACGTACGCGAGCCCCTCGTCCCGCGCGCGCTGCACGAGTTTGTCGATCATCTCCGAGTCGACGTCGATGTCGCCGGAGGAGCGCCCGAGCGCCCCCGTCCCGATCTGCGCGGCGCCGAAGGTCTCGCCCGCGACGACCAGGTCCGACCGCACCGCGCTCCCGAAGCCGAGGACGCGGTCCTGCTCCGCGACCACGACGGCGGGCGAAGCGAACGCGCCGGGCGCGTCCACGTAGCGCCACTGCCACGCGTCGAGGAGGTTACGGCGCGACGAGCGCGTCTCGAAGAGGTCCGCGATGCCCTCTTCGTCGCCCGCGCGGAAGTCGCGGACCTTCACGACGCGGGCTCCCTCAGGCCTTGGCCTTCGCTTCGCGGATCTGCGCGGCGGAAGCGAGGAGCGAGTCGTACGAGATCGTGTCGCCACTCGTGTAGCGACCGAAGCTCAGCACGCCGGTCGGACACATCTGCACGCACGCGGAACAGCGTACACACTCCACGTCCTGCATCGGGAGCCCCTTGTTGGCAAAATTCATGATGTCGATGCCCTGATGGCAGACCGATGTGCAGACGTTACAAGAGATGCACTTCTTCTTCTCGGGGAAGATCCTGAACTTGGTGAAGCGCGCGTAGATGTGCATCAACGCCGCGAGCGGGCACGCGAAGCGGCACCAGACCCGCCCGCTGAACCAGAAGTAGAAGCCCACACCGACGACGCCCGCGAGGAACAGATCCACCACGTGGTAGTAGTTCAACTGCACGCCCGCCACGGACCAACCGGACAAGAGGCCCTCGTAGAACGTGCGCGTCGACTGCCCGAACGCCGAGTCCGGCATCCACCAGCTGATCGCCCGCGCCGCGAACAACACGAACGCGATCAGCAGGACGACCTGCCCGATCATGTTGAGCCGGTTCCACGCCGGGCCGTGCGGCATCTTCGTGCGGTGCCGATCGCCGAGCGTCTCCGCGAGCGCGCCACACGAGCAGATCCAACCGCAGTAGGCGCCCTTGCCCCAGCGGCGGATCATCAGCGGGATGATCACGAACGTCTGCACGCCGCCGATCACGAGCCACCACACCATCGGCTCCGACGTGAAGAAGTTCCAGATGAACAGCGGCCACGCGAGGATGAAGCCGAACGCGCGCCAGTACTCGCGCCCGTGCGCCGACCACTGCGTCGCGGGGAACAGGTTGTCGGCGAAGGTCTTGCCGAAGCCCTCGTCGAACGCGCCGTTGTGACCGAGATACGGGAGCAGGATGTACGGCAACAGGAACAGCGGCACGAGCTGCATGAACATCAGCGTCAGCGTCTGCACCTTCACGTACGGCGTCCGGCGCCGCTTGATGCGATCGATGCCGAACGCCACCACCGCGATCGAGTACGCGCTCGCGTAGTAGAAGCCGGGCTCGGTCGAAGTGATCGCGAACGTCCCGAACAACGTCTTCGGGTCCTTCGCCGCCTGCGAGATCGTCGACAACAGGCCCTTCATCCCGAACGGGAACCAGCCGTGACTCGTGAACCAGTCGTGGACGGTGCCGCTGCCGGACTTCCAGTTGTAGACGAAGAAGCAGAACGCGAGGAACGCCGCGAAGGCCGCGCCGGAACGCCACGTCCACTCGCCGCGGATCGGGATGCGGCTCCGCCGGAAGAAGTCGAGCGGGGCCTCGCGGCCGATCATCGCGAACACGACGTCGTTGTCGATCGTCTGCGTCTCGCCGCTCGCGTCGTCGATGACGACGGACTCCGGAGTCACCTCGCGGAGCTTGCTCGCCATCATCACCTGGATGCGGCCGCGGTGTGTCCCTTCGGCGAGCCCCGCGCCCATCGCGGAGTTCACGCGATCGGAGACCGGGTTCTCGATGTCGATGTCGGCCTGCGGGTCCGCGCGGAACGCCTCGAGCTTCTCGAGGTTGTCGGGCTTGGGGCGTGAGAACTCGGGCTTGCGGTACGACAGCGTGACGTTCGCGCCGACCATCGCCAACGCGATCGCGCTCTCCAGCGCGGAGTCGCCGCCGCCGACCACGAGCACGTCCTTGTCCTCGAACTCCCGTGGGTCGTAGAGCCGGTGGTAGACCTTGTCGAGGTCCTGGCCCGGCACGCCGAGGCGCCGGTAGTTACCGCTGCGGCCGATGCCGATGATCACCCGCTGCGCGCGCGTGACCTTCGCTTCCCCCTTGCCGCCGTGGACGACCTCGAGCACGTCGCCCTTCTTCTCGACGCGATCGATGTGCGCCGCGACGGGCTCCACGCCCGCGGCTTCGCGCTGCGCTTCGAGCTCGGCGAGTAGCGCCTCCTTCACGTCCGCGGAGAACTGGATCTCGCCCGCGGGGGTCATGTCCGTGGGATACGTGAAGATCGGCTTCGCCTTCGGGAAGTTGACGATCGTGTTGAAGACCTCGGCCGCCTCGTAGACGACGAAGTCGAGGCCCGCTTTCTTCGCTTCGAGCGCCGCCGCGATCCCGGAGACGCCCGCCCCGACGATCACGAGATCCTTCACGCCCGCGCCGCCCTTCCCCTTCGCGAAGTTCGGCTCCTCCAGGATCGCCTGCACGGCGCGCGCGCCAGTGTGCGCGGAGAACTTGAGGAGCGGGACGCCGGTGAGATCGCCGACGATGCGCACGCCGGGGACCGCCGTCACGCCGTCTTCTCCGACCTCCGGCATCTTCTCCACGTGCCCCGCCGGCCAGCGGGTGTGGAGCCAGTGCATGTAGCGCGCGAAGGGGTTCATGCGTCGCGTCGACCCGAGGTACGCCGCCGGGGGCGCGATCGGATCCGGAGGATCAGCGGTCGCCGCCGCGCGGCGTGAGGAGATCGTCCTCGACGGAGGTGCGGACCGTCTTGTCGCGCATCGACACGACCCGCGGCTCGGCCTCGCGGACCTCGTCGGTGAGGTCCGAGGTGATCGGCGCGCGCGCGCGGTGCCTGAGCAGCGAGTGCATCTCGGCCTCGCCGGCGCCCTCGCGCTCGCCCATCGCGTCGAGCAGCTTGCCGTGCGACGAGATGATCGAACGGAGGCTCGCCTCGAACTGGGCCTTCTGGCGGCGCAGCTCGTCGATGTCCTCCATGATCCGCACGAGACGCGTGTGCGCGTTCTGGATGATCTGCTCGGCCTGCGACTCCGCCTGCGCGATCACGATCTCCGCTTCCTTGCGCGCGTTGTGCTTGATGTCTTCCGTGATCTGCGTGGCGGTGATCATCGTCTCCTTGAGCGTGCGTTCACGCTCGCGGTGCTCGTGGATCTCGCCGTCTTTGCGCTGAAGCTCTTCGCGTAGCCCGTTGTTCTCGCGGACCAGCCGCTCGACGTCGTTCGCGAGGACGTCCAGGAAGGCGTCCACTTCGCGCGTGTCGAAGCCCCACAGCGTCGTCCGGAACTGCTGCTGCTGAATGTCCAGCGGGGTGAGCTTCATGGGGGGCAATGTAGCCGGCTGCCCCGGACCCCGCAAACTTCCCGGCGGCGGGCCTCAGCTCTCGCGGGCCCCGAACACCGCGGTCCCCACCCGGACGAGGGTGGCCCCCTCCTCGATGGCGTCCTCGAAGTCCGAGCTCATCCCCATCGACAACACCGGGAGCGAAACCGAGAGGCGCGCCTGCAGATCGTCCCGGAGCGCCCGCAGCGCAGAAAACGCCGCCCGGGTCACCCCGACGGGCGGGATGCACATCAGCCCCGTCAAGCGGACCCCGTCCAGGCCCTGTGCGGCCTCGATCAGCCCCGCTACGGCCTCGGGCGCGACCCCGGACTTCTCGTCCTCGCCCTCCGTGTTCACCTGGATCAACACCTCGAGGGGCGCCCCCTCGCGGGCCTCGGCGAGGCGCCTCAGGATCTTCTCGGAGTCCACGGTGTGGACCACGTCCGCGACCGCCGCGCGCTTCGCCTTGTTCGACTGCACGTTCCCGATCAGGTGCCACCGCGCGTCGTCGGGGAGGAGCGCGCGCTTGCGTTCGAGCTCCTGCACGAAGTTCTCGCCGAAGTCGCGCTGCCCGGCGTCGTACGCTTCGCGGAGCAGCGCGTCCGGTTGG
>JAUHYN010000281.1 GCA_030426505.1 bacterium
TCGCGGACGACTCGCTTCGCAATCACTGGGTCGTGGTCGAGTGGCCGGAGCCGCTGAGCGAAGGGCACACTTACCGCGTCGAGGCCGAGACCGCGTGCGAGGAGGAGCCGTGGCCGGCCGGGTACCCGGAGCCCGGCGAGCTCGAGATCGGTCCGCCGGCGCCGCTTCCCACCGAGCTCGGCGCCTTGGTCGTGACCGAACGCGGCCGGCGCACCATGACGGTCGGCGCGGCGGCGTCTTGTTCCGTCGACGTCGACGTCGCGTTCGTCGATGTCGAGGTCCAGCTCACGCCCAACTCAGAGCTCTGGCGCGATGCGCTGATCTTCGAGACGCTCGTCGACGGCGAGCCCTATACACCGGCCGCGATCCTTGGTGGCACACACGTACCCGGTGCGAGCTGGGTCGGGCGCGGGCGCGACGCGATCGTCCGCCGGTGCGCCGGGTCCGGCCTCGCGGCCATCAAGCCTCTCACCGAAGGCCCCCACCGCGTCCGCATGCGCGCGACACTCGCCGGCGAACCCACGCTCGCCCTCGAGACCCCCGAGATCATCATCGACCTGACCTGCGAATCCGCCGACGCCGGCACCGCAATCGACGCGAGCCCCGCCCCCGACGCCGCATCAACGCCTCCCCAAGAGACGGAGCCCGGCGGCTGCGCCTGCAGTACGCCCGGACACTCGAACGGGCCCCCGATCGCACTCCTCCCTGTGTTGCTCCTGCTGCGCCGACGGTGCCGGGCACGCCTTCAGAAGGGCGCCACCCACCCAAAACAAAACTCCTGACCTCCCCTTCTCCTTGTTTTCATCCGGTCTGCGGTCGCCCGCGCTCGGTCGCGGACCAAGAGCTGTGTGAACGCTCGTGTCGCGATCGTCGAATTGAACAAGGAGGTGGGGAGCTCGGGAGATTTTGGGGATGGGGCTTCTGCGAGGCGAATCGCGAGGAGAGGCAAACGAACTCGGCGCCATCGAGCCCAGCGCGTCGCGAACGAACTACCGACGACGCCGCATCACCACCAACGGCAGAAGCACCCACAGCCACCCCACCGAAGGCCCACGCTCCACGCACTGGCACCCGCCGACCTCGTTCACAACCGAAGGCGCCGCCGGCGCCACGCCCGCTTCGCGCAGCACGACCTCGGCGACCTGGCCGACCTCGTCCGTCGCGCGGATGGAGATCGCCGCGACCTCGTTGACCTCGGGCACCGCCACGAAGTTCGTCGCGTCGAGGTACGCCTCGAAGTAGCGACCGTCGACACCCACCTCGAGCTTCAACCGGTCCTCGCTCACGACGTCCCATGCATTCACGACGATGCCGCCGCGGACGTAGTCCATCTTCGCCGTCATGCGCGGCGGCTCCGGATCGATCACGAACTCCACGAGCGCCGGCGTCGGATCCAGCGTCTTGTACGCGCCGACCTCACGCGCGCGGACCTCGACCCAGTGCCGCCCCTGCGCGAGGAACTCGGGCCGAATCAGGAGCAGCTCCTCGTTCACGAAGAAGGGCGACCAGAAGCCCCCGTCGATCCGGATCTGGTACTCCAGCGCGCCCTCCCCCGGCGCCGAACCGCCGAGCGCGAGCTCGACCTCCGGGTACACCGGGCCGCCCGGGTTCGAGACCGAGAACGCCTTGCTGTCCGGGACGAACAGCCGCGCGACCGAGGCCGTCGTCTCCGCCGCCGCCGTGAGGTTGCCCGCGAACGCAGGATCGAAGCCGAGGTCCGCGTACACCGCGACGTTCGAGTACGCCCCGTTCGCCTGCACGCCGCGCACGCCGAGCACCGTGAGATCGAACCCGCCGAGGTCCGCCGGTCCCGGCAGCGCGAACGGCGGGAGCGCGCCCGTGAAGCCGGGGAGCGCGAGGTTGATGAGGCCCGGGATCGCGTCCTCGAGATCCATCGGGTCCTCGGCGAGGATGTCGCTGTTCGTCACGCGCACGTTCGCCACCGCGTTCGACACGTCGCCGACCACGAACTGCAGCTCGTTGTTCGCCGTAACCACCGCGCCCAACCCGATCTCCACGTCGGCGGTCACCGTCATCAGGTGGACCCAGCGCTCTTCGATCAGCGCCGAGAAACCGATCTCGAAGTCGTCGAGGTCCAGCACCAACAGCGGGTCGATCAGCTCCGGATCCATCGCCATCTGTGCGATCTCACCCGAGCCGATCCGGATGCGCGGCTCCGCGCGCGGGAAGATCGTCAGGCGCGCCGGATAGATCGCCTTCGGGTCGCGGTCCTCGTGCGTCAGCTTCCGCAGCGACGAGATCAACAGCCCGAGCGATCCGGTATTCAGTAGATCGACATCGTACGAGGACACCGACGTGCAGAACAGCCCGGTCGTGTAGACCGTCCACATGAACTGATCGAGCAGCGCCTGCGAGACGCCCGCCGCCATCATGTACGAGGTCTCCTCGGTGCCGTCCCAGTCGAGGTCCGCGTTCGGCGAAGTCGGCAGCGCCGCCGGCGCCTGGAAACCGGGGCGCAACCGCGGGCTGTCGAGGATCATCGCGCACGCCGGGTCCGCGTCCACGACCTCCGCGCCACCGAGCGCGCCGATCGTCGCGCCCGCCATGTCCGCCGTCGAGTCGCCGCCGACCATGAACGACATGTCCCCGCGACCCGGCCGCCCCGCGACGAAGCCCGCGAGCAGCTGCGAGAAGTCCAGACGGCCCTCGAGGCCGAGCGTCTGCGGGACGATGACGCCGGAGACGTTCTCCTCGCAGAGGTCGTCCGCGTTGCAGCTCGTCTGCGCCGGGCAGTCCGCCGACGTGTTGCACCCACGACCGAGCGCCGCGTCGACCTCGTCGCCGATGATCGACCCGAGCTCGTCCGTGAGCTGCCCGACGATCAGCTGCTTCACGAAGCCGAGGTTCGCGATCCCGCAGATCAGCGGCCCGTCCGAGAAGTTCGGGTCCGGATCCGGCTCGACGTCGATGTAGCCATTCGGGATCATCGCCGCCACGTCGAGGATCTCGACCTTCAACTGACCGCCCGTCCCCACCGGCGGGACGTAGCGCGTGAGCGCCGCGGTGATCTGGATGTCCTGCGTCCCCGGGTTGCTGGTCAGCGACATCACGCAGTCCATCTCACCGAGCAGCGGGACGTCGTAGTGGAACGGGATCTGGTTCGTCTCGATCTGTACGGTGACGTTCGCGAGGAACTGATTCGGCGCGGTCGGCGTGAGCGACAGCGCCTCGAAGCGAATCCACGCGTAACAGCTCCGGTTCGCGTCCTGGCAGATGATGGCGTCGCCGCTCACCTGTCGCTCGATCTCGAACCCGAGCAGCGGCCCCGCGTCGCCGCTCACCTGCTCCACGCAGCGACCGGCCTGACACGAAGACGGGTTCGGCGCCCCGCCCGTCGTCACGAAGTTGGTCGGGCACGGCACGTCCGTCGGCTGGCCGCACGACATCGACGCGTACGCCGACATCAGGTCCTGGAACTCGCGCCCGATCTGATCGAGCCCGGCCTGCGTCACGCGGACCTGCGCCGCGCGCTCGATCTGCGCCTCGGGATCGAACCCGCCGGGGATCGGCGCGAGCGCGCCGCCGAAGCAGCCGCCGCAGTTCAGTTGGCCCGAGCAAGCGCCCGCGAGGAGCAACAGGATGGTCGGGGCAGAACGCACGTAGAGCGCGAGAGGACGCATCGAATCCGCACTATCGGGATGACCCGGGCCGCGGGTCAATTGGTCTTCGGACCGAGGCCCTTGAGCTGCACCAGGCCCTCGTTGAGGCGCCCCGTCCTGAAGCCCTCGAGGTCCAACGTGACGAACGCGAACCCGGCCGCCTGGGCCTCCGCCACGATCGCCGCCCGGTGACGCACCACGCCCTCGATCTCCGCCGCGCCGACCTCGATCCGGACCATGTCGTCGTTGTCCCGAACCAGGCGCGCTCGGACGTCGTAGAACCCGAGGCGCCGCAGGCACACCTCGACCCGCCCGAGGCGCTCCTCGGTCACCGCCACGCCGTACGGGAGGCGGCTGGAGAGGCAGGCGAGCTGCGGCTTGTCCCAAGTCGGGAGGCCGAGCCGCTTGGAGAGCGCCCGGATCTCCGCCTTCGACAGGCCCACCTCGGCGAGCGGGTGGCGGACGTCGTGCTCGGCTGCGGCGCGGTGACCGGGGCGGAAGTCCGACAGGTCGTCGGTGTTGAAGCCGTCCACGACCACGGCGCCCTCGAAGGTGGCGGCCGCGAGCTGCGTCGTGTCGAAGAGCTCGGTCTTGCAGAAGTAGCAGCGCGAGGTCTCGTTCTTCACGTAGTCCGGGCGGTCGAGCTCGTGCGTCTCGACGACCTCGTGGCGAATGCCGATCTCGGCCGCGAGCGCCTGCGCGTCCTCCAGCTCGATCTTCATCAGCGAGGGCGAGCGCGCGGTCAGCGCGAGGGCGTCGTTACCGAGCGCGTCGTGCGCGACCCGCGCGAGGAACGCGGAGTCCACCCCGCCGGAGTACGCCACGACGACGCGCCCGTAGGAGCGGAGCAGCTCGACCAGCGCGTGGTGCTTGGCCTCGACCGCATCGGAGAGGGTGGCGACGTCCACGGACATCCTCTTCGTCACTACACGATGCGGTGCGGCGTGGCACCGCATGTTTCACCTCAGCGCGCGACGATGGGGCGCGACAGCGGCCCCGCGATCACGCGGATCGCGCGGGCGGCGTGCTGGTATGTGGCGTCCAGGCCGGCCTGCGCCGTCGCCTCGGCGAGGGCCTTCGCGATCGGATCCAGGTGGCGCGGGCGGTCCGTCGGGCGGGCCTCGAACAGCGGCGCGAGCACGGCGTCGAGCGCCGCGAGCGCGGGATGGCCCGCCAAGAGGCGCCGGGCGTGGACCCCGACCGCGTAGGCGTCGGCCGCGAACGACGGCGGCAGCCCGTAGCGCCGCTCCGGCGCGAGGAACGGATCGAGGAGCGGGTCGGAGAGGTCGACGATCGGCCCCGGCGACCACAGCCGAACCGAGCCGTCGAGCCCGAGGTACAGCCGGCGCGGCTCGATGGCGCCGTGCGGGCCGCGCTCGCGGTGGTACGCGGCCACGCCCTCCGCGAGGTGACACGCGAGCACCGCCGACGCCTCCGCCGGGACCGCGACGAGGCCGCGCTCGATCGCGTCGAACAGCGCGGCGGCCGGGACTTGTGGGCCGTGCGACTGCACCGTGACCACGCGACCGTCGTCGAGATCGAGCGTCCCCGCTTCGGTGGCTTCGTCCTGCGGGACGACGGTGATCCAGCGGTCGTCGTCCAACCGGTACGCGCGCACGCCAGCGTCCGGCGTGGGGTGCTCCTCGAGCACGCGCGCGCCGTCGACCCGCGCGCCGACCAGGCTGGGGCGATCCGGGTCCGCGACGGCCAACCGCATCGTCACGTCTCCGAGGCGCAGCGTCTCGTCCGGCGCGACCGCGACCGGGGCGCGCACGCGATCGTCGCCACGCGCGATTCCGGCGCGCCCGCGACCGAGGTCCGTCACGATCACGCGACCGCGCCGCAGCAACACGTGCGCGTGTCGGGGCGCGAGGCGCTCGTCGTCGATCCGCACGTCGGCGCCGGGCCCGCGCCCCACGAACAGATCGGGCCCGGGGCGCTCGTGGATCTCCACGCGCCCGCGGCGCGCCACGACGATCCGGACCGAGGCCATCGGAGGCCCATGGTACTCGGGACGCACCGGGCGCGACCAGGGCCGCAGGTGGGCGCCCCGGGACGGGACGTTCGACCCGCCACGCAGCCCGCGCCTGTACGCCCCCGCGGCGACACGAGCGGCATTTTTCGTGTAAACCACGGCGTTGCCACCCCGGGCCCGCGGGCCCACGAAAAAGGAGATCGAATCGCCCATGGGACTCGCTGAACGGCGCGCCGCCAAGACCTTCCAGGACACGACCTACCCGAAGCTCAAAGCCTCCATCGACGAAGCCGCCGGCTTCGAGACGAACCTCGAGGTGGACTGGTCGAGCCTCGCCGTCGACGAGAGTTCGCACCTGTACGAGGAGTGCTGGCCGAAGGTGTACTTCGTGCCGCTGGTCGACGCGTTCAACGCCATCTGCATCGACGACATGGGCAAAGAGGCGCTCGCCGAAGGCCTGAAGCAGGTCGTGATCAAGAACGAGAACGATCGGAGCAACCCGAACGGCTTCACGTTCGAGGGCGGCGTCCTCACGATCGACCACAAACCCACGACCAACGTCGACGACGTGAAGGACCGCGCGAGCGCGATCCAGAAGCTCCTCGAGAAGGGTCTGTGAGCGAGGGCTCCGTCTGGGAGCGCATCCCGGCGCTGGCGGTGCGCACGCTCCTCGAAGCGCTGCACGCCGCCCGCGTCCGGTCCTTCGAAGACGCCGACGTCGGCCTCCCCGTCATCACCGTGATGACGAAGAGCGGCCACACGCTCCAGGGGTACCTCCTCGCGTACGACGCCAAGACCCAGGACGTCGTGATCGAAGAGCTCGCCACCGCGCGGGTGACCGCGGACCTCGCCTACCTCTCCGCCCACGAGATCGCGGTCGTCCGCGTGCAGCAGGCGCTCGACCGCATCGACGTCCTCACGCGCGGCGAGGCCGAGCTCGCGCCACGCGCCGAGGTGCCGACGACCCTGGAGATCCGCCGCGAGGCCGCCGCGACCTTCGCCGCGATCGCGGAGCGCGTCGGGCACCCGCTCGCGCTCGAGGTCGACTGGGCCCCGCTCGCCGACGACGACGCGCGCCGCCACTCCGCGCGCGAGCTCCTCACCTCGTTCGCGCGCGTGGTCGAATCGCTCCTCGACGAGTTCGGGGACAGCGCGCTCGGAGAGGTGCGGCGCGTCGTGGTCGAACCCGGCGACGCCGTGGACGCGGCGGTCGATGGCGACGCCGTCGTCCTCCGCGCGGACCTCGCGCGAGGACGCCGCGGGCGGATGACGGACCGCGGCCTCAAAGAGGCGCTGGAGCGCGCGCTGTGAGGGACGCGGAGCCGACGCGATGAGCATGCACGAGATCGCGGATCTGTTGACGGACACGGTCGAGCTCTGGCGCGGCGAGCCCCGCGCGCCCGAGATGACCTGGAACCTCGAGGCCCTCCCCGAGCGCCTCGAGCTCGACACCGCGATCGCTCCGACCGGCGCCGCCCCCGCGGAGCCGATCCACGTCTACGAACTGGGCGCCGAGACGATGGCGCTCGCCGCGTCGCGCGGGCGCGCCGACCTCGTCTACGACTGGTGCGCGTTCCTCCTCGGCTTCTGGAGTCACATGCCGACGACCGAAGACTACGCCGCGGACCGAATCGCGAGCGACTGGTTCCCGAAGATGCGCGCGGCGTTCGACGCGGTGGACACGACGAACCATCAACCGCGACACCGCTCGCTCACGCTCCGCCCCGACGGCCACCCGTCCTGGTTCACGGACGAACACAACGCGCTGATCCGCGCCTTCTTCGCGTAAGTGCCTGCGTCGCTACGGCCAGGGCGCGATCTCGAGGCTGTCCGCCACCAAGCGCCGCACCGTGCCGTCCTCGACGAGGACGTCCGTCGCGCCCTGGTTCTGCGCCATCGCCGCGAACAGCCACGGCGAGCGCTCCGTCCCCACGCACTGGGCGCGGTCCGCGCCTTCGACCGGGTCGACCGACAACACGAGATCGAACGCCGACAGATCGTGCTCCGCCAGCGACACGCCGGCCGGCACCGCGAGGACGCGCTTCGCGCCGAGCCGCAACACCCGCGCGCGCGACTCGGCCGCGAGCTCTTGGCCGTCCACGACGAACACCGGTCCGCCGACGATCACGCGGTGGTCCGCGCGGTGGACATCACCGACCGCGACGAAGCCGAGCGTCTCGCCCTCCGCCTCGAGCCGGACGATCGCGCCGGGCTCGAGCGCGCCGTCGTCGGGCGTGCGCACCTGGCGCTCGTGGACGTCCAACACGATCGGGACGCGCCACGGCGCACCCGCCGGGAGGCGGCCGAGGTCGAGCACCGACCGGACGTCGGCGCGGCGCATGAAGCCCTCGAGCGGCGAGTACAAGCCACCCGCGAAGCAGCGCAGATCCTCACGGACCTGCCGCTCCTTGATCTCGATCGCGAAGCCCTCGCTCAGCGCTTCGAGGCGCTCGGCCTCCGCGGAATCGATCCGACGCGGCGTCAACGCCCCCGCGACGGGCGGCAGCGGGCGCGCCGCCTCCTTGCCCTCCATCGATCGCGTCGTGAGATCCGGCAGCGCCGCCGAACTCGCGCCGAGGCGCTGCTCCACGAATCGCCGCGCCTCCGCGTCGTACACGTACGCCGCCATGTCGGCGTACTTCCCTTCGCGCACCGACACGACCACGTAGACCACGCCAGGCGTCAGCTCGATGCCCTCCTGCACGGCCATCGCGCGGTCCTCCGGCGAGAAGTACGCGCCGGCGTCGCAGTGCGAGTGGTAGATGATGCGCTCGTCGAGTCCGGCCTCGCTCGCTTCGTCGAGCACCCGCATGCGCTCCAGGTCGTTCATCCTGAACGCGTCGCGCCCGGTGCGCGGGAACGCCTCCGGATCCCGCGCGTGATACTTGTCCTGCACGTTCTCGAGCGGCACGACCTTCGTCAGCTTCGCCCCGCTCCCCAGCACCACGCCGCACGCCTCGACCGGGTAGTCGCGGACGGCGTGCGCCTCGAGCGCCTCCCGGATCGGATCCGTCAGTTCGAGCCCGAAGACCATCACGGCGTATGCACCTCGACGTACCGCGACGCGTGGTCCGGCAACACCGCCACCACCACCGCGCGCCGCCCGGCCGCGCGCGCCTCTTCGGCGAGCTGCTGCGCGGCATGGACCACCGCGCCCGCGGAGTGCCCGACGAGGAGCCCCTCCTCGCGCACGAGGCGCTCCGCCATGTCCCAGCCGGCGTCGGTGGGACAGAAGAACGTCCGCGTGAGCACCGAGGGATCGTAGATGCCCGGCTTGATGGAGGTCTCGATGTATTTGAGGCCCTCCAACCCGTGGAACTCGTCGTCCGGCTCCACGCCGACGACCTCGATGTCGTCGCGGTGCGCCCGCAGTCTCCGC
>JAUHYN010000282.1 GCA_030426505.1 bacterium
CGTCGAGGTCGAGCATCAGGCCATCCGGTTCCGACGCCGAGGTCGCGGTCTGCAGGAACACCACGCAGTGGCCGTTGACGTTGGCGTCACAGCTGGCCTCGTCCGTCGGATCCAAGGCGAAGCGCAGCTCGACCTTCGGGTTGCCCGGGTAGTGCAGCGCGGCCTCGGAGACGACGCGGCCTTCGAGGACCGTGGGCTCGCTCGGGTCGGGCGTGTAGAGGTTGAACGCCATCGGGAACTCGCTCGAGCCGGTGGGGATCGGCTCGGCGGCGATGTTCGTGACGTACGGGCGGGGGAGGCCGCCGACGCTGCCGTCGCTGAACAGGTAGCAAGCGCCGCCGACGACGAAGCAGTCCTCGACCACGGTTGGCCAGCGCCACTGCTCGGACTCGGTGGCCTGGAGCACGGCGGCCATCTCCGGCCAGCCGCCGCCGAGGTTGCCGTTGCGGAACGCGCCCCAGCGCTTGATGAGGCCGTTGGTGACTTCGATGTCCTGCGCGCCGGCGCCGTCGATGTTGCTACGCGCGCGGTCGAGCCAGCCGCGGCGACCGTTGCGGGAGTCGATGCCCTCGTCGTCGAAGTTCGCGAAGTACACCATGCGGCCGGCCCACTGCCCCTCGGGGCGCGACACGTACGACAGCGTGATGTCCTGTGTGCCGAGTGGGCTCGACATCCGGATCGTCCCGCGCCACCGCACGGCGTCGACGCCGGGCGGCGCGATGCGCACGGTGAGGCGGGGGCAGCTGTTGTCGGCGTCGCAGTTCGGGGGGACCGACACCTGCACCTCGGTGCCCTGCACGAGGTTCCCGGTGGGGCCGAACTCCATCCACCACATCGGGCAGTTCGTCGCGGTGCAGGCGGCGTCGTAGCGCTTCGACTCCGTCGCGCCGGTGTCGTCGACGATCACGTGGTCGAGCTTGGTGAAGGTCGCGGCGACGAAGCTGTCGCTCGCGTTGATGATGCGCACTTCGCGCGTGAGTTCGACGTTGGAGTAGCTCAGCTGCGTCGTCCCGAGGCCGATCGTCCCGGGCTCGACTTGGTTGGTGTTACCGCTCGGCGAAGGGCGCGCGACGCAGTAGCCGAGCGACGTGTCCGGGGCGTCGCAGATCATCGAGTCGGGGCACTCACCCTCGCCGGCGGTGCAGGGCTGGCGGCACACCTTGAGGTGGCAGCCGAGGCCGCCTCCGCAGTCGGCGTCGGTTTCGCAGTTCGAGTAGCAGTAGCCCTGGATGCACTGCATGAAGTCCGGGCACTCGGCGTCGGCGAGGCAGATGCGTCGCGTCGATCCCTCTTCGATGCACTGACCCGCTTCACACACGCGGCCGTCGAGGCAGCCGGGGAGGAGGCCGTCGGAGTCGCAGTCGAGCACCGTGCCGTCCGACAGCGTGACGTCGCCGCTGCACGGTGTGTGGCACTGCGGATCCTCGGGCACGGCGCGGTTCTGGATCTCGGGATCGCCGGAGCAATGCCCCATCAGGCAGCTGAGGCCGGGGAGGCAGCTGTCCCCCGCGTCGCACTGGCAGCCGATCTCTCCGAGCTCGCAGAAGACGCAGATCGCCGGGTACGCCGTCGTGTCGCAGCGTGCGTTCGTCGAACAGGTGCCGTCGTCGGAGCAGGCCCCGCCGATGCGCCCCGTGAGGTCCGCGCAGACGCCGCTGTTACACGCGAGTCCGCGATCGCAGCTCCCGACCAGGCACTCACACCCCGCGCTCCCCGGGATGCACGATTGCGCGCGGCACCTTCCGTCCACGCAGATCGCGTCGCCGCTACACGACGAGCCGCCGAGGCAGGCGCAGCCCGCGTCGCCCGCCGGGCAGGTGGCGAGCTGGCAGACGTCGTCCATGCAGGCGAGCGGTTCGCCGCCCGTCGTGCTCCCGCACGCGCCGTCCAGGCACGCGCAGCCCTCGGTGCCGTCGCGGCACACCGGCGCGCCGCACGCACCGGCGACGCACACCAGCGCGTCGTCGCAGCCGCCCGACGGGAGGCAGGCACACGACTCGGCGCCCGGCGCGCACTCGGCGGTCGGTGTCGCGGTGTCGTCTCCGCCGCCCGAGCAGGCGACGGCGAGGAGGAAGAGGCAGACGGGTAGCTTGGCGGCGAGGCGCATGGCGGGCTCCTGAGTGGGGACGGGGGATCAGTCGACGGAGGCGGAAGCGCCGGTGAGCGGGGCGCCCGATGCGGCGTAGCAGTCGATGCGCGTGACGCTCACGTTGGAGGCGGCGCCGTCGATCTGGAGTTGGATCGCGTCGGCGGCGAAGGCCTGTTCGGAGGTCACCGCGATCGCGACGCGCGGCGGCCGCGTCCGCATCGCACCGGTCACGCCCGCGCCGAATGTGGCGCGTGTGATCGTCGCACCCGACGACTCGAGGAGGATCTCGCACGCGCGCGCGTCGGCGCTGTCGATGACGAGGGCCCCCGCGACCCCGCTCGTCGGCTCGCAGCTGCCGGCGGCGTTGCAGGTCTGTCCGCTCGGGCAGGCGTCGGCGGCGCCCGGTGTACAGCCCGACGGCGTCACGCCGTCGTCGCCGCCGGAGCACGCCGACGCGGCGAGCGCGGCCGACAGCGCCACCGTTCGGAGAATGGAGGTGATCGAGAGGAATTGAGAGGTCATGTCGTGGTCCCAGCCGCAGCCCGGCCGAGAACCCCGCCACTCGGATGGCGAAATTCGTTCAATTGCGGTGATACTCGGACGTCGTGAGAGCACAGGAGGAGATCACGGTCCTGCTGCAGAAGGCGCGCGCAGGCGACGCCGCTGCGGGCGAGGCTCTACTGCCGATCGTGTACGACCAGCTCCGGCAGCTGGCCGCCGCCAAGATGCGCAAGCAGAGCGATGGCCACACGCTCCAGCCCACGGCGCTGGTCCACGAGGCGTATATGCGCGCCCTCGGCAACATGGAGGACTTCGAGAACCGGCGGCACTTCTTCTTCGTCGCGTCGCGAGCGATGCGCGACATCCTGGTCGACCACGCCCGCAAGAAGGCGGCGAGCAAGCGGGGCGGCGATCAGATCTTCGTCTCGAATGAAGACATCGCGATCGGGATCGAGAGCACGGCCGACGACATGCTCGCGCTCGACCAAGCGATGAAGAAGCTCGAAGGGCTCAGCCAGCGCCAGCACGACCTGGTGATGCTCCGGTTCTTCGGCGGCCTCACCTCCCCCGAGGCGGCGAAGGCGCTCGACATCAGTGAGCGGACGGCGGAGCGCGATTGGCGCTTCGCGCGCGCGTATCTGCACAAGACGCTGAGCGAAGCGGACAACTGATCTTTTTCTGGCGGGGTTCGGTCGGCGATTCCGGCTGAGCCCCCAAATGCGAACCGCGACCTTCCTCCTGACAGCCCTCTTCGCAACGGCCGGCGTGGCCGAGGCGTACGCCGCCGACGGTGATCCCGCAACGAGCGACCTAATGAGCGGCGGGATCACGATCCCGTACGACGGCTTCTTGATGCTCGACAACCAGCCCATGGCCGGGACGCGCGTCATTCGCTTCGAGCTCTGGGACGATCCGTCCGCGAGCGCCGCCGCGAACCTGCGCTACTCCGAGACGCAGGTCGTCATGCTCTACAACGGGCACTTCTCCATCGCGATCGGCCAGGGCGCGCAGATCGGCGCGACAACGCTCGACGAGACGGTGCTCGACGGCGATCGCCTCTACCTCGCGATGGCGATCGAGGACGCGGGCGGCACGTTCGTCCCGCTCGTCGGGCGTCAGGCGATCGAGGCCGTGCCGTACTCCGCGTGGACCGGCAACGCCGCGGACATGACGGTGGCCGGGGACCTGACGGTCGGCGGGCAGGTCACCTCGTCGCTCGATGTGGCGGGTAACGTCACCGCGGGCGGGACGCTCGAGGTGACCGGACTGACGACTCTGCGCGGCGGCGTGAACGTCTGGGGCACCGACAACGAGATTGGCAGCCTTCGCGTCCGCACCCTCTTGGGCAACCCCACTGTCGAACCCGTCAACTCCAACGCTTCGCTCTGGCTCAGCGGGGGCAGCTCGGATGACCGGGTCTTCGTCGACGGCGAGCTCTTCGTTCTGGGCGGCACTCGCATGAGCGGCGACATCGAAGCCCAGGGCAACACGTGGTCCGGCAACTGCGAGGATCAGCCGATTCGACGCATCACGCACCCCTCCTCGAACTCGCGGACCTGCCCGAACGGCATGTTCGTCGCGGGCATCAACTTCACTCGCTTGAACGGCGGCAACACCGTCAACGATCTCTCGTACGTCCTCACCTGCTGCCCGCTGTGATCGCATGACCGCGGACTTCGAACGTACCCGCCGCCTCTTCGACGGAGCGCTCCGACTCCCACCCGAGGAGCGCGAAGCCTTCCTTCGGGCACGGTGCCCCGAGGACGAGGAGACGGTGCGAGAGGTCCTCGCCTTGCTCGCGAGCGACGAAGCCGCGCCCGACGAATTCCTCACCTCCAGCTCCGAGTACCGCGTCCCCGCCGAGCTCCGCCGCGACGACGACTGAGTTCGTCAGTCCTGCGCGCGCGCGCGTTCGAGCAGCGCCTCGATGTCGACGCGGCGCTTGTGCCCGGGCGGGAGCCGCGTCTCGAGGACGTCGAGGAGCCGGCGCCCCTCCCGCTGTGCTTCCGCGTTCGCCCCGCGCTCCACGAGCAGCTCGACCAGCGCGAGGAAGGCATAGTAGGTCCCGTCGGATTCCAGCCCCTGCTTCGACTCGTACATCCCGACCGCCGCGCGCATGGCGTCGAGCGCTCCGGGCGCCCCCTTCGCCGCAAGGATCTGGGCGCGGGCGAGGTCGAGGTAGGGCGGTCGCTCTTCGCCAGCGAGCGCGATCGTTTCGTCGATCGACGCGAGGGCATCGTCGTGGCGACCGAGCGTGAGCAGGGCTCTCGCGTAGTGGTTGCGGTACACGAGGGTCGAGCTGTGCGCTGGACCGTTGACGCGCGCGCTGATCTCGACGGCCTTCCCGTAGATCTCGAGTGCCCCGGCGGGGTCCGCGCGTCGCCTCGCGAGCGCGATCGACGTCAGAGCATCGAGCGTCTCCGGGTGGTCATCGCCAAACGTCCGGCGAAAGCCTTCGTACGTCGCTCGGAGGTGCTCCTCGGCGCGCTCCATTTCTTCCAGGCGAACGAGCAGCACGCCGAGGTTCCCGCGTACCTCCAGGACCGAGTAATCCTCCGGGTTCGTCTGCGCGAAGGGGGTGGCGAGCGCTTCTTCGTAGCGTCGCTCCGCTTCGTCGAGGTGCCCCGTGATGACCGCCGACCACCCCGACAGCCCGAGGAGCTTGACGTGCTCGCGGCCGTCGAGCGTTCCGTCGGCTTCCCGGATCTCCAGGATCCGTTCGAACGCGCGCATCGCCTCCGCGCCCTTCTTCAACTTGATTCGAACGCGCGCGAGGCGCTCGAGGGCGTCGAGCGTCGTCGCGTCCGTTTCGCCGCGCTCTTCGACGAGCAGGTGATGCGCGCGCTCGATCTGCGCCTCCGCGCGCTCGAACTCGGACAGCCCGTAGAAGGTCCACCCGATCGTGAGCCGCAGCTCGGCCTCGATCTCCGGTTGCTCTTCGAAGCGCTCCGCGATCGTCGCCTCGGCATTGTCGAGCACCTCGGCGAGCGTGATGTCGCGCCGTCCGAACCGCGGATCCGCTTGCTCCAACGCGTCGGTCAGGAACTGCGTCACCGACGCCGAGACGCGCAGCGCGCGGTCCTTTGCGTCGCGTTCGCGGTTGGCCTCGACGAGCGACAGCGCCGTCCCTACGAGCCCGATCACGAGCGCGACGATCGTCGCCGCCGTCCCGAACACCAGACCACGGTGCCGCCGCGTGAACTTCTGCACGTGGTACCAGGTGCTCGGGGCGCGCGCGACGATCGGTTCGTTCTTCAGGTATCGGCGAACGTCCGCGCCGAGTGCGGCTGCCGTCGCGTAGCGGCGATCGACGTCCTTCTCGAGCGCCTTGTCGACGATCGTCTCGACGTCGCCGCGCAGCGCGGTGTCGAGCCCGCCGATGCGCGTGGGCTCCTCGTCTCGGACGACGCGCGCCACTTCGGCGATCGGTTTGTTCGACAGCTCGAAGGGCAGCCTCCCGGAGAGGAGCTCGAACAGGATCACGCCGAGCGCCCAGACGTCGGTGCGCGCGTCGATGGCAGCGGAACCGCCGAGCTGCTCCGGGCTCATGTAGCCCACCGTGCCGACGATCTGCCCGGTCTGCGTCTGCACCGTACTCTTCCCTTCCTGGCCGGTCACCCGCGCGACGCCGAAGTCGAGGATCTTCGGCTGGGCGCCGTCGACCACCAGAACGTTCGCGGGCTTGAGGTCGCGGTGAACGATGCCGCGCTGGTGTGCGTGGTGAACGGCGTCGCAGACCTGCGCGAAGAGCTCGAGGCGCTGACGCGTAGAGAGCGGTTCGGCGTACCGATCGATCCGGACGCCATCGAGGTACTCCATCGCGAAGTAGGGCCACGTCTGGCCCCCGAACTGGGCGGTCCCCGCGTCGTAGATGTGCGCGATGCCCACGTGCTGCAGCTGCCCGAGCGCGCGCGCCTCGCGCTCGAACCGGCGGAGCATCTCCGGCGAAGCGAACCCGCGGACGACCTTCACGGCGACGCGGCGACGGGGGTGTTCCTGCTCGGCCTCGTAGACGACACCCATTCCCCCGCGCCCGATTTCGCGCGTGACGCGGTACGGTCCGATCTGCTCTGGCACGCCCGAGGCGGTGTCACGCACCGTGAGCGTCAAAAAGCCGTCGTCGACGGAGGCGTCCGCCGCGAGGAGCGCCGAGAGCTGCTCACCGAGCTCCGGATCCTCGTCGTGGGCTTCGGCGAGGAGCGCGTCCCGCTCCGCGGTCGGGAGCGCGACGGCGCGATCGAACAGGACGTTCAGCCGGTCGAAGTCCACGCGGGGAGCCTCGCGGCGAGGTTAGTACAGAACGCGCGGCTCCGTGCAGTTCGGTGCCGCGCGTGCGTTGGTCAGAACGTGAGCAGGCGCCACTTGTCGACCTGGCGGTGCGCGTAGGCGCCCTGTCCCCAGATCCGGTTCGCGCCGTGCCCCATCGCCGACGGGTTCGGGCCGATGGTGCGACGTTGGTAGGGCGCCGGACCGCGGACGGTCGTGCTCCACACTTCGTCGGGTCTCAGTCGCTCGCCGCCGACGAACAGCAGCTCGTTCGTCGGCGTCCAGAAGTAGTTCCAGAACATGATCCAGGCCGTCTGGTAGTAGATCGACAGCCCCACGTTCGAGTCGTGAGCGAGCGTCCAGGTCCCGGGCGGCGACGCCAGGTCGACAACGTGCAGCGCGTTCCCGCTCGGGTGCCCGGTACTCCAGAAGCTGAACACCGCGAGGTACCGGCTGTCCCAGGAGAACTGCATGGACTGCGTCGTGTCGTTCGGGGCCGGGAACGAGGGGTGGACGCGCTGCAGCGTGTACGGTGGGCCCGCGCCGATCTCGGCGACGTACACACCGAGCTGACCGTCGCTGTCGAGGTCGGCTCGAACGGCCGCCCATCGACCATCGGGGGACCAAGCGAACGAGAGCTCGTCGCCGACAACGCCGGTGCTCGGTCCGTAGCCGGGGTGGTCCAAGCGGTTCGGGACGGCGGGGAAGCCGCGGGTCATGTCCACCACATACGCCTCGTATTGCTGCGCCACCCGGTGGTCGCTCAGAAGGAGGACCTTGGTCGAATCCGCGGACCACGCCGCGGCGCCGCCCGTGAAGTCCGTCGCCGGGACGTCGAGGAGGCGCACGGGTGGCCCTGGGACGTTCCCGTTCAGATCGATGACGAGTGGGATCCCGCGGTCCTGTTGCCCCACCGGGCAACTCACGACGAGCGTGTTCCCATCCGGGGAGATCGAGAGGGCCGAGGAGCTGTCGGTGGTCGTCAGGGCACAGCTGGACGGTGGGATTGCGCCCGTCAGACGCCCAAGAGGAATCGGGGTCCCCGGAACCGGACCGCTGACGTCGACCCACCACGGCTCCTGGACCAGCGGCACACCGAAGGCGCCGGTGAAGATCAGGGCGCGCGAGTCGTGGGTCCACACGAAGGTCGAGTGGATGTAACCGACGGGGCTGGGATGTACGTCGCGCGGCACGCCGGGCGAGCCTCCGGCGGGGATCGACGAGATGTCCACGCTCCACAGCCGGAAGCCGGTCGACGTCCTCGCGAGGTACGCGATTCGTGTCGCGTCCGGGGAGAAGTAGTAATTCCAGTCGTGGACCGAGTCCGCTTCGTCGGTGAAGGCCTGGCTCACGCGAATCGCCGGCCCCGGGAAGTGCGGGTCCGAGACGTCGACGACGAACAACTCGTCGGCGTGCGGCGTCGTCGCATCGGCGCGGAAGGCCAGCATCGATCCGTCCGAAGACCAACGGAGATCTCTCGCGCCTTGGGTCGGCGGGAACGGTAGGTTCCCCGAGACTCGGATGGGGGCCTCGGGAGCGCCGGTGACGAGCGGGACGATGTACACGTCGTAGCGACCGTCGACGGTGAGGTCACCGACGTAGGCGAACGCTCGACCGTCCGGCGCGAAGCCAGCCGAGTTCTGGTCCGTGTGCAGCGCGTCTCCGTCGGGGGGCGCGTTCGCAGGCGTCACGTCGACGGGGGGCGTGGACGCGCCGCAGACGTCCAACAGGTACATGCGGTCCACGTTCGCGGCGGCGAGATCGCTCCCGGATGCGATCCATCGGAAGCCGCCGATTCCGGCGATGACGTCGAGCGTGTACGTCGCCTCGTCCGTCCGCCCGAAGAGGTCTGTGACACGCACCGTGAAGGTGTACGAGCCCGTCTGATCGGCGAATCCGCCGTCCACGGAAGTCGAGGGATCGCCGACGGGCGCGAGACTCAGTCCCGGCGGCAGCGCTCCGGAGACGACGCTCCACGTGTAGCCGAAGCTCGATCCGCCGGTCGCCGTGATCGGCTGGTGGTAGCCGTCGCAGACGACCCCCGCGGGGATCGTCGACGTGACGATCGTCGGCAGCGTCGTAGGGAGCTCGACCGTCACCTCGATCTC
>JAUHYN010000283.1 GCA_030426505.1 bacterium
CGCTGCCTCCCGAGCGCGACGCGGTGCGTGCGCGGCGACGTCGTCACGTGCGACGCGATGGGCACGATCACCTCGAGCGCCGCGTGCGGCCTGCCCTGTCCCTGACGGGACGGCACGAACGGAGCGCCAGCGATGAGACTAAGTCTCGATCGTGAGCTCCAGCTCGATCTCCAGCTTCAACACGCGCGAGATCGGGCACCCCGCCTTCGCCGCCGCGGCGGCCTCCTCCACCGTCGCCTTGTCCGCGCCCAGCGCCTTCACCTTCGTGGTCAGCACGCTCTTCTTCAGCGTGAGCTCCTCGAACGTGATCGCCGCCGTCGTCTCGATCGCGGCCGGCGTGACGTTGCGCTTCCCGAGCTCGGACGAGAACGCCATCGAGAAGCAGCTCGCGTGCGCGGCTGCGATCAGCTCCTCCGGGTTCGTGCCCGGCTCGTCCTCGAAGCGGGTCTTGAACCCGTACTTCTGGTTGGAGAAGGCGCCGCTGCCCACTCCGAAGGTCCCGTTGCCGTCCTTGAGTCCGCCGTTCCACACGGCATTCGCGGTTCGTTTCATGGCCGATGGGGATACTTCAGATCGCGCCCGGGCGGCAGACGCCGAACGCGCGTCATCCGCCAGATTGCCCTGGGCAGCCCGGTCGCGCCCGTGCGATGACCCGACGCGTGTGGGCCCGAATCGCCGCCGTCGCCCTCGCGTTCGCCCTCGGCGCGTGCGGCCCGTCCCTCGATCTCCCCGAGCGCCCCGACGCCGGGCAGTCCACGAACGACGGCGAGGATCCCCGCTGCCCCAACGTGATCGTCCCGTCCACCGACTGCACGATCGAGCGCCTGAACTGCCCGTCGGGCCGCGCCGGCTCGCGCTGCACCTGCCGCTCCGACGAGTGGTTCTGCATGCCCGGGTGAACCGCGTTTCGACGTGATGGCCCGCAAGCCTTGGCAATCTTCTCCCACCCGTGCGCGTCATAGGGGTGTGCGGAGGGGTTGGTTCGCCACGTTGATCGCGGCGACGCTGCTTTCGAGCTCGGCGTCCGGTGCCACGAAGCTCGAGGACGTCGTCCTCACCGTCGCCCTCGTCGAGGACCCGGACTTCCCGCCGCTCGACGAGCAGCTGGTCAAGCGCGCCCTCGAACACGCGCGCAAAGAGTTCTCGCGTCGCTTCGACGCCCCCGCCCCGACATTCGAGGTGAAGTACCGCTTCGACGTCGAAGGCTTCCTCGGCGCCTACGGCAACCCGCGCGATCCCAAGTGCAAGGAGCTGTACGCCGGTCGCTACAAGGGCGGCGGCGCGACCGAGCTCCGCCCGCACCAGGCCCGCGCGCTGCGCTTCCTGAAGAAGTGGTCACTCGACGCGCTCAAGGGCTTCATCGAAGACGACGCGAAGGACCGCGTGAAGTCGTACGAAGAGGTCTACGACTACTACGTCGCGCGCTACACCGGCACGGTCGCGAAGCTCACCAAGCTGAAGACGCCGAAGGGCACGCCGCTCGTCGAGCCGGGGCGCAACGAGCACCGCTCGTTCGTCGCGTGGATGTGCGCGCTCGAACGGCAAGAGGACTCGGACGTCGTCATCACGAACACGTTCATCCTCTCCGACCTCCTCACCGAGCCGCACCCGCACTCCGTCTTCGGCAAAGCGAAGATCGGCGGCATCGCGATGCCGAGCGGACACCGCTCCGCGCTCGGCGGCCAAGTCCTCCTCGCCACGACGTTCGGCATCGACACGCAGGTCTCCGAACTCTCGGAGCTCGGCGGCGCGCCCGCGACGTTCGACGAGCGCGCGAAGATCCTCGGCGCCTACCTCCTCGCGCACGAAGTCGCCCACGCGATCTTCGGCATCCCGGACGTCTTCGATCACCCGCTCGGCTGCCTCATGACCTCCCGCCCCGGCGCGACCTACCGCGACGGCATCCAGGAGCTCGAAGCGCACCCCACGCCGTGCCCGCGCTGCCAGCCCTACGTCGTCGCGCGCAAGACGATGGACCAGGGCCGCGTCGCCTTCGACGCCAAACGCTACGGCGACGCGCGCCGCTTGCTGCTCACCGCCGCGAAGAAGATCCCGAAGCACTTCCACGGAGGACGCCGCCGACGCATCGCCGAGATCGTCCTGCTCGCGTCCCGCGCCTCGGAGGGGAGCGGCGCCACGAACGACGCCGTGAAGTTCGCGAAGCTCGCGGTGAAGCTCGACCCGCGCTCGAGCGCGGCGTCGAAGCAGTTGGAGGCGCTGACGGTGATGCCGAAGCGGGAGATGCCGGCGCTGATGGCGTCGCGCGCGTTGACGTCGTCGACCGCGACGACCACCGACCGCTGACCACCTCCCCTGAACGAGCCCGAGCCCGTTCAGCGGGACGCGCGGTTCAGTTCTCCGACGGGTCTTCCTGGCTCGGCCCGACGAACACCTCTTCCTGCCCGTCGTGCGTCACCGTCACCGACTCGCCCGAGTCCGTGATCACGCGGATGTTCACCGGGCGCATCCACCCCTTGTTCCCGGACATCCGCAGCACCTCCTGCGCCGTGCGGCGCGCGGTGTTCTCGACGATCTCCTTCGCGAACTTCGACATCGTCAGCTCCCACGGGAAGAAGACCTCCTCGCCGTCGAGCTGCGCGCGGCCCCACGAGTAGCGCGTGAGGTACTTGCTGCCGGTGATGGAGCCCGGGAGCTCTTCGTCGGGGATGGGCGTGCAGCCTTCGAGCTTGGTGTCGCGGCCGATCGTCTTGAGCTTCTTGCCCTCGGGATCGCGCACCCAGATGCCGCGCGAACCGGAGACGACGCGTGTCGTGCCGCCGAGCGTGGAGAGCATCGTCGAGCGCACCTCGTCGATGTTCTGGTTGCCGCGCTCGTACTCGGCGACCATGTCGTCGAGCTTGTTCTTCTGGTTCTCGTCGAGCGTCTCGATCTTCGCGGAGATCTCGCGCGACTGTTCCCCGAAGATCTCGGAGAGCGTCTCGCGACGGGTGTTGGTAAGGAGACGGTCGACCTTCTCTTCGAGGTCCGACGCCTGCCAGTACGTGGCGCAGCCGGTCTGAGCAATCGCGAGGGTCGCGACGACGAGCAGTCTGTTCATGCCCCCGGGCTAACAACCCGGGTCGTCGTCCGTCCATACGCCAGTTCGTACGTATCGGCGGAGCGCCTCGCGATCCTTTTCGTAGTGATAGCGAATCTGCTCGGTCCCGTAGCGATGAGCGCGTCCCGTCGGGCAAGCGTCGCGCACGGCGAGCCAGTCACGCCACGCGCCACCGTTGATCGCCCGTGTGACCAGCGCGCCACACGTCGACTCGCAGTCTACGCAAAGCGCCTCGCGCGCGGGCGGATCGCGCGGACCGTCCACGTCGACCACCACCAACGCGCGCAACCCGATCCAAGGGCCGTACGTCGGATGCACGTTGAGGTGCGTGGTCTTCGACAGCGGCGCGAGGCCCGACAGATCCGCGAGGCGCTGCATCGCCACGCGACGCGGCGGCACCTCGTGCGCGAACCACGCCTCGGTCGCGTACGGCAACGCAGCCAGCGCGTCGCGCACCACGCGCACCACGTAGTCGTCGAGCGGGTCGTCGCTCGCGAGCAGCACCTCGTCCTCGCGGAGCGCCCCGACGAAGCACGGCCACAGCCCCTCCCGCCCGAACGTCTCGACCCGGTACGGCGCATCGACGGCCTCGTTGTAGCGAGTGACATCGAGCGGCGCCGCGAGATCGAGCCCCGCGACCGCGACGGTCGACGCGAGCGCATCCGTCACGCGCTCCCACGGCTCGGGCCCGGGCACCACGGGGTCGTGGCGTGTGCCGAAGATCGCCATACCCGACCCATTTCAACACCAATCGCCAGCCGATTCACCTTGTCCCGACGCCGCATGCGCGTACGCTGGAAGACATGCGGTTCGGCCCTACTGTGAAGACACTCCTCGGCGTCGCGACGGTCTGGCCGATCATCTACATCCTGGGCTTCATCGCGACGATCGGCTACGCGTCCCAAGGACACGCGGCGGGGCTGGGCTGGTTGTTCCCGGTGCTCGCGCTGCTCCACGTCGGCACGATCTTCCTCATCTTCGGGCTGACCGCGGTCTACGCGATCCACACCGCGAAGAACGAAGCGCTCGAGCCGAACGAGCGGATCCTGTGGATGGTCCTGATCGTCGTCTTCAACGTGTTCGTCGCGCCGATCTACTACGTGATGCACGTGCTCCGCGCGCCGCCGCCGATCGAAGAAGTCGCGTAGCGTCGTCGCCCGTCGCGTGCGACGTTCCACGCGTGCGCGCCCTCGCCCTCCTCCTCCTGACTTCGTGTGCGTCGAACGCGTGGAGCGTCGAGCGCGCGACGTCGGTCGCGACCGATCGCCCGCTCCGCGCGGCGTTCCTGATCGTGGACGGCGTCTACAACACCGAGCTCACCGCGCCGTACGATCTGTTCCAACACACCGTCTTCCACACGAAGCCGGGCATCGAGGTGTTCACGGTCGCGCCCACGAAGGCCCCGGTCACCACCTTCGAAGGCCTCGTCCTCACACCGCACCACGACTTCGCGAGCGCGCCCGACATCGACATCCTCGTCGTCCCGAGCGCGGAACACAGCATGGACTCGGACCTCGAGAACGAAGCACTGATCGAGTGGGTCCGCGAAGTCGGCGGCCGCGCGCGCTTCGTGATGTCGCTGTGCGACGGCGCGTTCGTCCTCGCCAAGGCGGGCCTCGTCGACGGGCGTTGGTCGACCACCTTCCCGAGCGACCAGGATCGGTACGCCGAGATGTTCCCCGCGCTCGACGTGAAGCGGAACGTGAGCTTCGTCCACGACGGCAAGCTCCTGACCTCGGAGGGCGGCGCGAAGAGCTTCGACGTCGCGATGTACCTGATCGAGCACTTGTACGGAGTCGAGGTGGCGCGCGGCGTCGGGCGAGGCCTGATCATCGAGTGGCCGCCGTCCGCGATGCCGCACCTGGTGCGGTGAAGCGCCCGCGTCTTTGCATTATAGTCGCGCCCCCGCATGGCGACGTTCGACTCCACGAAGACCCAGCTCGCGACCCTGCTCCAGGGCATCGAAGACCAGCGCATCCAACTCCCGGATTTTCAGCGCGGGTGGGTCTGGGACGACGAGCACATTCGCTCGCTCCTCATAAGCATCGCGCGCTCGTTCCCGATCGGCGCGGTCATGCTGCTCGAGACGGGCGGCGACGCGAAGTTCAAGGTCCGGCCCGTGGAGGGCATCGAAGCGACCGGGACCGGTGAGGAGGCCGAGAAGCTGATCCTCGACGGCCAGCAGCGCCTGACCTCGCTCACGCAGGTCCTCAAACTCGACAAGCCCGTCGAGACCCGCGACGAGAAGAAGCGCGTCATCAAGCGGCACTACTACATCGACATCGAGCGCGCGCTGAACGGGCCGCAGAACTACGACGAAGCGTTCATCGCGGTCGACGAGCACAAGACACTGCGCACCAACTTCGGACGCGATGTCACGCTCGATCTCAGCTCCGCCGAGAAGGAGTACGAAAACTTCTACTTCCCGTGCAGTCAGATCCTGAATTCGGACGACTGGGAGACCGGCCTCCACACCGCGAACCCATCGCGCTTCGGTGAGTACATGGAGTTCCGAAAGACGGTGCTCCAGGCGTTCAGGCAGTACGACGTCCCCGTCATCGAACTCAAGAAGGACAACAAGAAGGAGGCGGTCTGTCTCGTCTTCGAGAAGGTGAACACGGGCGGCGTACCGCTTTCGGTGTTCGAGCTCGTCACCGCGACCTACGCGGCGGACGGCCTCAACCTCCGCGACGAGTGGTACGGCAACAAGAAGGAGGGCGTGGAAGGTCTGAGTACTTGGCTCGCCCGACAGCCGCTCCTCCGCGACGTCCAACCCACCGACTTCCTCCAGGGGCTCTCGCTCCTGCACACCTACGAGCGCCGGCTCGCGGACCTCGACGCCGGGAAGACCGGAAAGCAGGTCACCGGAGTGAGCGCCAAGCGCGAGTCGGTCCTCGGCCTGCCCCTCGAGGCATACCAACGGCTGAAGGGGCCACTGCGTGATGGGTTCTGGCGTGCCGCGAAGTTCCTCCGAAAGGAGTCGTTCTTCTCGCGGCGCGACCTCCCCTACCGAACGCAGCTCCTCCCGCTCGCGTGCATCCTCACGCGCCTCGGTGATCGCTGGCTCGAACAGCGCGTCTACGATCGGCTCGCGCGTTGGTTCTGGTCCGGGGTGCTCGGTGAGTTGTACGGCGGCGCCGTCGAGACCCGAATGGGCCTCGACCTCCAGGAGGTCATCGCGTGGATCGACGGCTCCGACCTCGAGCCGGCCACGGTCCGCGACGCCAACTTTCAACCCGCGCGCCTCGACACGCTGCGCTCCAGGAACAGCGCGGCGTACAAGGGCATCCACGTCCTCATCCAACGCAACGGCGCGCGCGACTGGTTCTGGAAGAGTACGATCCGCGAGCTGGACGAGACGGACTGGGAGGACTGCAAGCTCGACATCCACCACATCTTCCCGAAGGACTGGTGTCAGCAGCGCGGCATCGATCCCAAGCGCTTCAACTCGATCCTCAACAAGACGCCGATCTCCTTCAAAGCGAACCGGATGATCGGCGGCAAGGCGCCGAGCGCCTATCTCTCGCAGCTCGAGAGCCACGCGAGCGTCCAGTTGGACGCGGCGGAGATGGACGCCCTCCTCGCCACGCACAGCCTGGACCCGAGCTTCCTCAGGAGTGACGACTACGACGGGTTCGTGGAGTCGCGGCGCACGATCCTTCTCGACGAGATCGCGCGCGTGATGGGCAAGGCCCTGGTCGCGAGCCCCGAGGCCGTAGCGGACGACGAGGAGGACGCGGAAGACGCCGCGTGACGCGACGTCAACCGAGCTCGGCGAGCGCCTCGAACAAGGCGTCGGGGCCGACCGGTTTGACGAGGTGGCGCTTGAAGCCGACGGCCTTCGAGCGCGCGCGGTCCTGTTCCTGACCGTAGCCGCTCATCGCGACGAGCGCGGGCGGCGTGGCCACCTCGGCGTGGATGCGGGTCGCGACTTCGTAGCCGTCGATACCGGGGAGCCCGAGATCGACGAACGCGAGATCGGGCGCGAACACGTGGACCGCGTCGACGGCGGCGTGGCCGTCGAAGGCCAGATGTACGGTGTGGCCGCGCGCCTCGAGGAGCGCGCCGAGGATCTCACAGAGGTCGCGGTTGTCGTCGACGACGAGGACGCGCTTCGCGTCGGATCGCGCGGGCTCGGCGACGTCGGCGTTCACTTCGACCGGGCCTTCGCGCGGGACACGAACGCGAACGGTCATGCCCGCACCGACCACGCTCGTGGCCTCGACGCGCCCCCCGTGGAGCTCGACGAGGCCCTTCACGATCGAGAGCCCGAGGCCCAAGCCACCGGTGGATCGAGCGAGGGCCTGCGGTTCCTGAGCGAACGCGTCGAACAGCGTGTCGAGTCGGTCCGGAGCGACACCGGTGCCGTGATCTCGGATTTCGATGAACGCGTCGTCGCCGTCGAAGCCGTACTCGAGGTGAATGACGGCGGACGGCGCGCTGAACTTGGAGGCGTTGTCGAGGAGGTTGCGCAGGACCTGTTGGATGCGATCGCGGTCGACGTGGATCTTCGCGTCGGCGTCTTCGCCGATGACCTCGATCCGCTGTTCGTGGGTCGTAACCTTCTCGGCCACGGACGCGACGGCGTCCTGCACCACGTCTTCGAACGCGACCGCCGAGCGCACGAGGCGCACCTTGCCGTTGACGATGCGGGCGACGTCGAGGAGGTCCTCGACGAGGCGCGAGGCGTGGCGGACGTGGCGCTCCATCGCGTCCAGCGCGGGGTCGTCGTGACCGCGTTCGCGGAGGAGCGCGACGCCGAGCGCGATCGGGGAGAGCGGGTTCCTGAGTTCGTGTCCGAGCTTCGCGAGGAACTCATCCTTCGCTTCGTTCTGCGCCTGCGCCTCCTTGGTGAGGCGGCTGAGTTCTTGTTCGCGCTGCTTGTCGGCGGTGATGTCGAGGACGATGCCGAGGAATCGGATGGGGCGATCCTTCTCGTCGAAGTACGCGCGCCCGCGCGCACGCACCCACCGCGGAGACTCGACGCCGACGCGGTACTCGGTGTCGTAGGCGCCGATGGTCGGGTCGAGCGCGGCTTGCACCTCGGCCGCGACGCGGTCGCGATCGTCGGGGTGGAGCGCACCGTAGAAGGTGGACTGATCGATTTCGACGTCGGGCCCGACGCCGTGTTCGTCGACGAGCCCGAATACAACGAGGAGACCGCGACCTGGCGGGCCCAGGTCAACCTGACCCTGACGGATGCTTATATCGGTCAATGGGTTGACCCGGACGTTGGTTTTTTCCGTGATGACTATGTCGGTTGTGATACTGTCCTGGGATTGGGTATCTGTTACAATGGAGACAGTGATGACGAAGGCGCTACAGGCTATGGCCTCAATCCTCCCGCTGTAGGCGTTGACTTCTTCCAGGGACCTTTGGCAGACTCAGATGATGGTGTTGATAATGACAAAGATGGTATGGTGGATGAGGAAGGTGAAACCATCATCATGTCAAAGTTTGTGTATTATAATAACGACTTCTCTCTGACAGGAAACCCCACAGTAGCAACTCACTACTATGGCTACCTGACAGGATTTTGGAAAGACGGTACAGGTATCGTCGATAACTACCGTGATGGACAAGGAACGGGTAATGGCTACGCTCCCTCGGATGCAGGTACTCCATCCAACTTTATGTTTTCCGGAAACGCATGTGAAGGAAAAGGTTGGACAGAGAAAAATGCCGGAAACCCACCCGCTGACCGCCGATTTATTCAGTCTGCGGGTCCATTTACCCTACAGCCTGGTGCTGTAAACCAGATTGTAACAGGTGTGGTATGGGCAAGGGGATTTTTCCAAAGTGAAATTGGTTCTGTATGTGAAATTCTGAAAGCTGACCGGGTAGCTCAGGCACTGTTCGATAGCGGATTTACTTTGCTTGACGGACCTGATGCACCAGAAATCA
>JAUHYN010000284.1 GCA_030426505.1 bacterium
CCGGGGCGGCCGAGGCCGTCGTCCCCGCGGCGAGAAGCCCGAGGGCGTCGATCACGAGCACTTCGAGGCGATCGCCCAAGAGGCCGTGAATTGCGTCCTCGAGGACGGCGAGGACGTGATCCTCGACGCGATGAACTCGAAGGAGCGGTGGGTCGTCCACAACTTCATCAAGAACATCGAAGGCGTCAGCTCCGAGAGCGAGGGCGAAGGCGCCGAGCGCAAGATCCGCGTCTTCGAAGAGTAGCGCTACGCTGTCTTCGAAAGCCGCTCGAACACCGCGACCCACCGACGCCCCATCTCCTCCAGATCGGGGCGCGGATCCACGCTCTTCGGCAACACGTCGTCGACGAGGTCCAGCGTCGCGGCGTCGTCCATCGAGCAGTTCGCCTTCAGCTGCGTCAGCAGCCGGAGCCGACCTACGTCGTCGAGCACCGCGCGCACTTCGGCGTGGAGCGCCGGATCGATCGCCCCCGCGTCGACCAGGGCGTCGACGCGGTCGTACGCATTCGTGACCTCGAGCCCCGCGCGGTCCGCGAGCCCGCGGAGGAGCGCGACGAGCGCCTTCCGGATCGCGCGCAGCGGCACGCGCTGATCGAACGGCTCGGCACGCGCGAAGCGCGCGAGGTTGTCGGTGGCCTCCGCGATGTCCTGCTCGGCCTTCGCGCGGCGAACGTCCGGCGAACGCGCCACCTCGATGCGCGCGCGAATCGCCTCGGCCACGGCCAGGTCCCCGAACACGAAGCGCCCTTCGCGGAGCGCGCGCCGGTAGGTGGCGCCGCGTTCGGGATCGCTCCACGTGGATGCGATCGAATCGACGTCGCCGAACAGCGCGTCGCGGTAGCGACCGACCGGCGACGCTTGATCGCAAAACGTCACGCCCGACGGCTCGCCCAGCGCGGACATCGCCATCTTCCAGCGGTCCACCGCCGCTTCGAACCACCCGCGGTGCGCAGGCTCTTCGAACACGAGCGCCGCGTCCACGTCCGAGTGGGTCGCGGCCTCGCGCGCCGCGACCGATCCCAGCACGCCAACGGCGAACGCGCCCGGCGCGGGGCCGTGACGCTCGAGGTCGGCCTCGACGATGTCGACGAAGACCTCTTCGATCGCGCGACTCACCGCGCGCTGGACCGCTTCCACCGATGCGCCCGACGCCAACGCGCGCTGCGCATCGGTCCGCATCGCTCTGAGGTGCGCGACGCGGGCGGCGGTCCGGAGGTCCTGTCCGGACCGCGCGTCGATCGCCGACAGCGCGGCCACGCCCGAGCGCGAACGAGGCGAAGGCAACGTCCCCGAGCGCCGCGGCGCGAACGGGACATTCGCGCGCTTCGACCAACGCTGTGGCGTCGGCTCCGAGCGCGCAGACAAGACACGCTCGCTCCGTTGGGCCCCGACGCGCACGACAGGGTTATCGGCAAGGAGCGGCGCGCGGTGCGTCTCAATAGAGGCGGAACCACACGGCGGGGCGGCGGCTCGGGGCGGCGTCATCGGTGAGGCGCTGCGTGCGTCCGAGCTCCGCGTCGACGAGCACGAGCTCGAGGCGCGCTTCGTCGAATGGCGCGGCGAAGCTCGTCGCCGCGTAGAAGTAGCGCGGGTGAGGCGCTCGGCGGGTGCCGAGGCCGAAGCCCGTGGCGTCGAACGCGACGACGCCGAGCGGAGCGCCGTCGGTCGACAGCACGCGCGTCACCGAGTCCGTGACCTCGCCGTCGGGCTCGACCTGGACGTAGACCGCCTCGGTCGCGAACGGGTCCCAGGTCGGCGCCGCGGTGACGTCGGTGATTCGGGAGGTCGCCGAATCCACTGAGTAGATAACGACCGGCGCGGTCGGCGCGGTGACTTCGCCCGGATCGTCGACGCGCGCGACGACCTCGCTCCCGCCGCCGCAATCGGCGCCCGCGAGGAACAGCGCGGCGCCCGAGGCGTTCGTGGCGCGCAGTCCGCTCTCTACGTGCGTCCAGGGGCCGGGGTCGGTGATCGCGACGTCGACGTCGAGCGCGAGATCGTACCGGCGCACTGTCGCCGCGCACGGCGCGCCGGCGAGGTAGAACAGGTGCGACGCGTCGAGGTAGGCGATGCGGCCCGGGACCACGGTGGCGGTCGTGGTGAGGATCGCGTCGGCGCCGGTGGCGAGCGCCTGTTCGTGGATCGCGCAGAGCGGATCGCACACGAGGTACGCGACGGAGGCGCCGTCTCCGGACAGCGCGGGGGAGGCGCCTTCGTCCGCGACGACGCGCGTGGTGACGAGGCGCTCGTCGCCGACGTGGATCGCACCGCCCTGCTCCCACGCCACGACGACGTCGGGCCGGGCGATCGAGGTGTCCGTTTCGCGCTGAGGGTTCGCGGTGGTGAAGCGTAGCTCGTCGAGCGCGCCCGCGAGCGGGCGACCGTCGGCACACGCGCCGATCGTGATCGACGTGGCCGCCTCGACGACGGTCGAATCGAAGACGCCCTGCGCGACGATCGCGCGGTCGACCGCGAGCGTGACCGAGGTGTCGGGCTCGCGGACCATCGACACGTGGTGCCACGCGCCGTCCCGCAGGCTCGTCGCCGGGGAGCGGACGCTCGGGTCGCCGACCTTGCCAACCGCGCCGTCCGGGAACACCGCGAGCTCGATCCCCGCGGTCGCGCCGTCCTCGTAGTCGAACAGGCACATCGTCGCGGTGGTCGTCGGATCCACGCGCACCCAGGCCTCGAGCCCGAACTGGGCGCCGGCGATCCCGAAGTCGAGCGGCCCCGCGATCTCGAGCGCGTCGTCCGCGCCGTCGAACGCGTAGGCCGCGTCGTAGATCCCGCACGCCTCGCGCGCGGGGCACGCGGGCGTCGAACAGCGGGCCTCGAGCCGAGCTCCGGAGCGATCCGCGAGCGGGGGCGACGGCGCGTCGAAGTGCAGGAGGATCGCGTCCCCGAGCGCGGACTGCCCGTCGTCGAGCGCCCGGCCGAACGTCGCCCGATCCCGAGGCGGGCACGGAGCCCCCGCGTCCCCCGCGTCGGGCGCCCCGGCGTCACGCACGACGACCGGGCCGCCGTCCCGCGGCCCCGCGTCCGCGGCCCGCGGCACACACGCCCGCGCGACGCACCGCTGCTCCGCCGCACACTCGTCGTTCCCGAAACACTCCGCGTCCGCGACCGGACACGCCGCGAGCACCGGACCGAGCGCAGCGAGGAGCGCGACTTCGCGGTGCGTCATCACCGCCCCGTTCCTTACCACCGATCCGCGGTCTCGCCGCGAAGTGGCGATGACACCCCCGGGGAAAGTCTGTCAGATCGCACGGCGCTCCCGTACGTTGACGTCCGTCATGTCGCGCCTCGCACTCGCTGCCCTCCTCGCCGCAGCCCCGTCCGCCGCCCTCGCCCAAGACACCGCCGCCTTCGACGTCCACCGGACCCGCTTCGGGGACCTCGCGCCCGACGCCTTCCTGAATGACCTCCCGAAACCCGACCACGTCGCGCTCGGCTTCGACCCGACGGAGGCCGAGTACTACGACCGCGTCGCGAAGGAGCTGAAGCTCAACGCGAAGGAGCGCGCGATCTTCGCGAAGCACGGCCTCGTCTCCGTCGACCACGGCGTCCCGTACAGCTTCGGCGCGAGCTACTACGCGATCTACGCGCGCGACCTTCCCGTCCTGATCACGAGCGACTCGATCCTCCACGCCGTCCACAAGTCCTACGACGCGATCCTCATGCAGCTCGAGGAGCAGTACCTCTCGCCCACGATCAAGGAGGTCCTCACGGGCGTCCACGGCGCGACGAAGGCCAAGGACCGCGACGTCGACCTCTACACGACCGTCGCGCTCGAGCTCCTCTCGGGCGGCACCGCCGAAAAGCTCGCCGTCGGATCCAAGCTCGACCAGGACGAAGCCGTGAAGGCGCTCCTCGCGAAGGTCGCCAAGCTCGAGCTCGAAGATCCGGACGGCCCCGGCACGAAGATCTACGGCGGCCGGCGCACCGTCGACTACTCGCAGTTCAAACCGCGCGGCCACTACACGAAGACCGAAGGCCTTCAGCGCTACTTCCGCGCGATGATGTGGCTGGGCCGCGCCGACACCGGCTTCGAGATCGCGGATTCGGAGCGCCAGCTCGACGCCGCGATGCGCCTCGTCGAGCTCGTCGCCGAGACGAAGGGCCTCGCGAAGCTCGCCGCGATGAACGACGTCATCGACTTCATGGTCGGCGCGTCCGACAACCTCACGCCGTTCCAGATGCACGAGGCGATGAAGGGCGCGAAGTCACGCGACGTCGTGAAGAAGCGCCTCGCGAAGCTCGGCAAGCAGGCGATCCGATCGCAGGTCGTCGTCTCCAACCCGGACGACACGATCGAGGTCCCGCCGCCCGATCTGTTCCAGCTCTTCGGGCAGCGCTTCGTCATCGACTCGTTCGTGATGTCGAAGCTCGTGTTCGACTCGATCGTCTACAAGGGGCGCAAGGTGAAGCGGATGATGCCGCAGGGCCTCGACGTCATGACCGCGCTCGGCAACGACGAGGCCGCGCGCCTCCTCGGCCCGGAGCTCGCGCAGTTCCCGTACGCCGGTAACCTGAAGGCCGCGCGCGTGTTCGTCGGCGAGCAGCCCGCCGCGTTCTGGAAGTCGAACGTCTACAACTCGTGGCTCGGCGCGCTGCGTACGCTCGACGACCGGCCCGAGGGGCGTCACTTCCCGCGCGTCATGCGATCCCAGGCGTGGGATCGGAAGCAGCTGCAGACCCAGCTCGGCTCGTGGGCCGAGCTCCGCCACGACACGATCCTCTACGCGAAGCAGTCGTACACCGCGTGGCCGAGCTGCGAGTACCCGACCGGCTACGTCGAGCCGTACCCGGAGTTCTACCGCGCGATCGAAGCGCTCGCGTTCGAGGCCCAGCGCCGCATCGCGCTCGCGGACTACGGCGCGGCCGACTACTTGAAGCAGAACCAGACGCAGTACTTTCATCGCCTCGCGACGACGATGCACCGCCTCGCGAAGATCGCGGAGCGCGAGCTCGCCGCTCGAGAGCTCAGCGGCGACGACGAGGACTGGCTGAAGAAGACGATCGATCGGCGCGGCGGCGGCAGCGGCCCGCCGCGCTACGATGGCTGGTACCCGCAGATCTTCTACGGCGGCGGCGTGATGGCCTCCGAGTGGGACCCGACGGTCGCGGACGTCCACACCAACCCCAAGGGCGGGACCGTCCGCGAGGTCGCCGTGGGCGACGCCCAGTTCCTGATGGTCGCCATCGACAACGAGGACGACCGGACCGTGTACGTGGGTCCGACCTTCTCGTACTACGAGTTCGACGAGCCGGTCTCGAACCGCCTCACGGACGAGCAGTGGCAGGGCCGGATCCGCAGCGGGGAGCTCCCCGAGCGACCCGCCTGGTGGCAGCCGTTCCAGGGCCCCCGCGAGGTCCGGCACGCCGGTCGGTAGCGCGTGGGGCCGGCGCCGCACCGTGACGCCGAGGTGAAGTGACCCGCGGCACGCACCTTCCAGGTTGGCGTCCGGGCCCTCGCGCTGTATGGCTGGCCCCGTGATGCGTACACGCTGGTTCAGTACGATTCTCCTGGGCGCCGCCCTCGCGGTGTCCGCTTGCTCGGGCGACGACGGTGACGACGACGACGGGACGTTCGTCCCGCGCGACGGCGGACAACAAGTCCGCGACGCCGGCCCCGGTCGCGACGGTGGCCCCGCCCGCGATGGCGGCCCCGGACGCGACGCCGGCTTCCGCGACGGCGGTGTCCGCGACGGCGGCCCGGTCCGCGACGGTGGCCCCGGCGGCGAGACGCCCTCCGAACAGATCACCGCGATTCGACTCGCGGCGCCGGGCGTGCAGAACCCCGGCCTCCCGCTCGCCGGCGTGACGGTCACGTACACGCGCGACGCGCTCGGCGACGACCCGGCCGGCTTCTTCGTGCAGGCCGACCCGACGGGCCCCGCCCTCTTCGTCGCGATCGCGACTTCTTCGGTCGCGACGCCCGCGCCGATCGTGGGCGACGAGGTCTCGTTCGACGTGACCGAGACCGAGGTGGTCGACGCGCAGCACCGCGTCATCGCCGTCGCGAACTTCTCGGTCGACGCGCAGGGGCGTGACCCCGCCGCGCTCGTGCAGGACCTCAGCTCGGCGACGGACGTCGTCACGGACCTGTCGTCCTACGAGAGCGAGTTGGTGTCGGTCGACGGCACGCTGAGCGGCCCGTACAACTTCGCCGGCAACGGCCACCGCCGGATCGGCATCGCCACGCAGGGCCTGCCGAACGACCCGGGCCTGGTGTTCCGCGTGCCGGACACGCTCATCGGACCGCTCGGCCTCGTGGACGGCTGTGACGTCACCGTCGGCCCGATCCCGATGTGGCGCTTCTCGACGACGGCGCAGCTCACGATTCAGACGGACGCCGACGTGATGGTGACCGCGTGCGCCAACGGCGTGCAGGTCGTCTCGGCGAGCGCGACGAGCGCGACCACGGTGGAGGTCACGTTCGACCGCCCGCTCGCGGCCGCGACGGCCGTGGCCGGCAACTTCTCGCTCGCGCCGACGGTGGCGGTGACCGCAGTGGCGGTGAACGCGAACGTCGTGACGCTCACGACGGACACGCTCACCGAGCTGCAGCAGTACACGCTCACCGTGAGCTCGGCGGTCACGGACGACCTCGGCAACTCGGTCGACGCCGCGGCGAACACCGCGACGTTCATCGCGCCGAGCACGGCGGCGGCCCCGTCGGTCCTCGGCGACATCATCTTCACCGAGATCATGCAGAACCCCGCCGCGGTCAGCGACAACGACGGCGAGTACTTCGAGGTCTACAACACGACGGGCGCCTCGCTGGATCTGTCGGGTTGCCAGGTCACGGACGAGGGCAGCGACGACCACACGATCGCGCAGCCGATCGTGGTGCCGGCCGGCGGCTACGCGGCGCTCGCGCGCACGTCGAGCGCCGGCTTCGTGGCCTCGTACATCTACGCGAACATCAACCTCGGCAACGGCTCGGACCGCCTCGTCCTGAACTGCGGCGGCACGGAGATCGACCGCGTCGAGTGGGACAACGGGGCGACCTTCCCCGACCCGAACGGCGCGTCGATGAACCTCGACCCGGGTTCGTTCACGGCGGCGGCGAACGACGTCGGCGGCAACTGGTGTGACGCGATCTCGGCGTTCGGTACCGACAACGGCACGCCGGGCGCGGCGAACGATACGTGCCCGGTGGCTCCGCCGGACGCGGGCGTCGTGGACAGCGGCGTGATCCCGGACGCGGGTCCGCCGCGCGACGGTGGTGTCGTCGACGCGGGTCCCCGCGACGGCGGCCCGACGGGCGTGGGCGCGGTGCTCGTGATCAACGAGGTCGACTACGACATGGTCGACGGTGACGACGCCGAGTTCGTCGAGATCTACAACGCGGGCACGACCGCAGCCGACCTCACGAACGTGGCGGTGGTACTGGTCAACGGCAACGGCAACGCCGAGTACGACCGAGTGTCGTTGGCGACGGCCGGGACCCTCGCAGCGGGCGGATACCTCGTGGTCGGCCCGACCGGCTTCGTGGTGCCCGGCGGGGTGACGTTGGTCGAGTTCAGCGCGGCGACGAACAACGTGCAGAACGGCGCACCCGATGGTGTCGCGCTGATCGACACTGCGTCGAATACGCTGATCGATGCGCTCTCCTACGAGGGCAGCATCACCGCGGCGACCATCACCGGCTTCGCGGGGACCGTGAGCCTCGTGGAGGGCACCGCCACGGCAATCGCCGACTCCAACACGGTGGAGGGCTCGCTCGTGCGCTTGCCGAACGGCACGGACACGGACGACGCCTCGGCCGACTGGGCCCTCGCGACGACCCCCTCGCCCGGCGCCGCGAACTAGAGACCGACACTCCGAGCGCCCCCGGCTCCGGGGGCGCGCCTCCTCTCCTCCCCAGTCCGACAGCGTGCCTATCGAGGACCTCGGTCCTGCGCGATCCTCTGCGCGTGGGTCGGTCGCGCCTCGTCGTCTTCGCTCTGTTCGTCGCCGCGTGTGAGCCCGACGTGCTCCAGCAGGTCACGCCCGTCCTCGAGGTCGAGGGCGCGGCGATCGACTTCGGCGCGATCGTCGAGGGCGAGCGCGCGACGGGTTCGGTCACGCTGGTGAACCCGGTCGGCGTCGCCGTCGAGGACGTGACGCTCGAGCTCGACGCGGCCTCGTCCCCCGACTTCGAGCTGCTCACGGACCTCACGTACGTCGCGCCCGGCGCGCGGATCGAAGTGGAGGTCCGCTTCACGCCCGACGGCACCGGCGAGGACGAGGGCGCGCTGTGGATCCGATCCGCCGCGCTCGCGGACGGGCCCGTCGAGGTCACGCTGCGCGGCGGGCCGATCGCGCCCGCGATCGCGGTGGATCCGGATCCGATCGACTTCGGCCCCGCGACCACCGCGACCGTCACGCGGACGTTCGAGGTGCTGAGCGCAGGCGACGCCGACCTCGAGATCACCGGCCTCGCGATCGCCGAGGACGGGAATCCAGACTTCGTCCTGCGCGCGTGGTCGCTCCCCGTCCTCATCCCGCCCGGCCAACGCATGCCCGGCGCGATCGACTACGTGCGCAGCGGGCGCGCGACGGCCGGGCGCCTGATCGTCACGGCGACCGGGTTGGAAGACCTCGAGGTCCGGCTGCTCCCCGACCCCTACCGCGCGTGTGAGGACGGCGAGGACAACGACGAGGACGGCCTCGTCGACTTCCCCGACGATCCGGGCTGCGCCTCGCTCACCGACGACGACGAGTCCAACCCGCCCGAGTGCGAGGACGGCCTGAGCGAGCCGTGCGGCACGGACGTCGGCGAGTGCGAGCTCGGGACGCGCACCTGCGCGAACCGGATCTGGGGCCCGTGCGAAGGAGAGACCGGCCCCGCGATGGAGATCTGCGACGACCTCGACAACGACTGCGACGGCGCGCTCGACGAAGCGATCACCG
>JAUHYN010000285.1 GCA_030426505.1 bacterium
CGAGCGTTACCAGACGTTGGATCTCGTGGGGATCCGAATCGAGGAACTGCAGCGCCATCCCGCGCGTGCGCGTCGTGACGCGCGAACCGGTCGCGACCGGCTCCTCCTCCACGCGCACCACTTCGGCGCGCATTCGGATCGGCCGCGTGCCCGGCCCCGGCGCGATCTCGAGCGAGACCTCCGTGCCGAGCTCGAGCACCACCGTGGTGTCGAGAAAGACACCCCCGGAGCTCAGGTTCCGACTGATCTCGGCGTACGAGTCACTCGGTCGGCCCAGGTGCCGAAATTCGACGTGCAGCTCCACAGGGAGCCGCGGCGATTGCCGCCGTTCGACACCGTCCCTCTCCATCGTCGCGAGAATCCTACCGAAAACACAGCGCCCCATCCAGATGCATAAGCGGTATAGACAGGACCGTGCGTCCGTCCGCGTTCCTGCTCGCCGCGCTCGCCCTCCCCCCGCTCGCCGGCTGCGAAGACGACCCCTTCACCATGGCCCGCGCGGACACGGGCGTCCTCCCCATGGACGGCGGCACGAACGGGCCCCTCGCCCTCGAGGTCGGCATGACCTTTCGCTACCAGGGCGTCCTCACCACCCGCCTGTCTGCGCAGGAAGAACACAACAGCACCTGGCTCATGACCGTCACGATCGACGCCGTCGACGACCAGGGCGCGGCCGCCTCCTCGGTCACCTTCTCCGCCGGTGACGTCACCACCAGCGACGACGACTGGGCCCCCACCGACGACTTCGACAGCTGGGTCGGTCGCCTCGGCCCCTCCCAGCAGGAGGACACCGTGAGCAGCGCGCCCGTCCTGTCGATGCTCACGAGCCCGCCGACCATCCCGGGCCGACCCGGTCGGGGCGGGGTCAAGACGCTCCCCGTCCCCGGCACCTTCTTCCTCGACATGCGCGACATCGACGCCATCCGCGCCGCCTGGGCCCAGGACCACGCGGACAACCGCCCCCGCGTCGGGGACCCGTCCGACAACGCGGGCCGCTGGGTGTTCGAGATGGACGGCGAGGACCCGACCGTTTTCTACTACCCGAGCAAGGAACGGAAGATCCGGATCGAGTACGATCCGCGCGGTTTCATGCAGCGTATCGAGGAGAACCTCGGCGATCCCGACCGCCAGACCCCACCGTACGCCTTCAACCGGATCTCCCTCATGAGTGGCCCCGAGTGATGCAGACGATCCGGTCCCTCCCTCTGATGATCGCGCTCGGCGTCGTCGCCGGCAGCGCCTGCACCTGCGGCGAGGACCCGCCGATGGTCCAGTGCATGACCGACGCCGAGTGCCGCGAGGGCGAGCGCTGCATCCCGTCGGGGCAGTGCGTCGTCGGCGTCGAGTGCGTGACCGACGAAGAGTGTACGGCGGACGACCCGCGCAAACTCTGTAACCTCGACGGCCCGGACGAGGACGGCGTCGGACCCGACGCCTTCACGTGTGTCTTCCGCGAGGGCTTCGGCGACGAGTGCGCCGCCGACCGCCCGTGCCCCTTCGGCCAGTTCTGCTCCGAGCTGCACGGCAAGTGCTACGTCTCCGCCAACGCGCGCGACTGCGTCCGCCGGGCGCAGTGCCCCTCCGGTCAGATCTGCGACCGCACCGCGAACAAGTGCGTCCCGGACCTCGGCTGCTACGGCGACGCGTTCTGCGAGGACGGCGAGTTCTGCGACACCGTCAACCGGACTTGCCGCGCTGCGAACATCGAGTGCGTCAGCTGCGTCATCGACGGCACGTGCCCCGGCAACGAGCTGTGCTTCGTCGAAACCAAGGAGTGCCTGCTCGACATCTCCGCCAGCGCCTGCAACGACGGCGAGACCTGCGACCCGCTCGGCCGCTGCGTGCAGTGTACGAACAGCGCGGAGTGCGGCCCCGGCCTGTTCTGCAACGTCTCGCTCGGGCGCTGCGAATCGAACGTCCAGTGCGTCAACGATCCGAGCGAGTGCCCGTCGACCGCCGAGGTGCGCTGCGTGGAGTGCGTGCTCCCCGAGGTCTGCGACGCGCGTACGCGCCGCTGCCAGGCCCCGCCGATGGTCTGCGACTCGGACGTCCAGTGCCCGGGGGATCAGTTCTGCGACATGACGCTCGACCCGCCGATCTGCGTCGCGCGCATCCCCGAGTGCCTCGACGACCTGATCGACGAAGACACCCCGAACGACACCCTCGCGACCGCCGCGCCGCTCGACGGCATGGCCGGCCCGCTCTACGACGAGCTGCGCGTCTGCCCCGGCAACCAGGACTGGTACCGCATCGACGTCGAGGCCGGCACGTACCTCACGATCGACGCCCGCTTCGAACACGACGTCGGCGACGTCGAGCTGCAGCTCTTCCTCGAGGACGGCCGCTCGCTCCTCGACGAGTCGCGCTCCACCACCGACAACGAGCGCGTCGAACTCGAGGTCGGCACGGACCTCACCGTCTACCTGCGCGTCTTCCTCGGCACGCCGACGATCCGCTCCGTCCCGTACCAGCTGATCGTCGCGCGGGACCCGGGCAGCCTCTGCGACGACGACGAAGCCGAGCCGAGCGACTCGCGCGACATGGCGCGCCAGCTCGTCAACGACATCCCGTTCGAGGGGCGGCTCTGCACGGGCGACCCGGACTGGTTCGTCCTGCGGCAGGTCCCCGCCGGCACGCGCGTCAACGTGCGGATGTCCTTCACCGACAGCCTCGGCGACCTCGACCTCGAGATGTACCGCGCGAACGCGACGTCGCCCACGCTCCGCGCGGCCTCGCTCGACGACAACGAAGCGCTCTCCTTCGACGCACCGTACGGCGGCGACTTCTTCCTGCGGGTCGTCGGCCGCGGCGCGGACTCGAACGTCTATTCGATCCGCGCCGAGTTCCGCGAAGGCATGGGCCCCGCCTGCCTCGACGACGCGTGGGAACCGAACGACTCCGCGATGACGGCGACCGCGACCTCCGCGCTCGGCCCGCTCCCGACCAGCGAACCGACGATCTGCGGCGGCGACGAAGACTGGTACGCCATCCCGCTCACGTTCGGTGACTCGCTCCGCGCGGAGATCGCGTTCGACCCGAACTCCGACCTCGACATGAAGCTCTACGGCCCCGGACGGACGGACCCGAATGGCTCCGTGGTGCGCCAGAGCATCGGCTTCACGGGGCGCGAGCACATCGGCTTCCGCAACTTCGTCGAGGAGGGCGACTACATGCTGCGCGTCTACGGCACGACGCCGGGCGACATCGCGCAGTACGACCTCGACATCGAGGTGAAGCCGTTCGGCGTGTGCAACCCGGACGCCGTGGACCAACAGGGGCGCGGCAACAGCGCGGCGGATCCGTTCTCGCTCGGCCTCCCGCCCGCGGCGCTCTACGACCTCACGTTCTGCGACCCGGACGACGACTTCTATCAAATCTTCCTGCAGGGCGGCTTCGTGAACGTGCTCCGCCTCTCGTTCATCCCGGACGATGCGCTCCTCGAGATGGAGCTGCGCAACGCGCAGGGCGCGGTCATCTTCTCGTCGGTCCCGCAGCTCGGTCAGCTGCCGCTGCCGCAGGGCTTCCGTGAGGTGTTCATCAACGTCCCGGGCCAGGGCTTCGCGGTGCTCATCATGCGCGTGCTGAAGTCCGACGGCACGACCACGGACTACAACATCACGGTCGACCTGCAGCCGATGTACAACTGCCTGCCGGACATCGGGGAGACGAACAACGGCCCGGCCACGGCGTCGCTGATCGCGAGCTCCTCGGTCGCGCCGGTGATGATCGAGGACCTCACGCTCTGCACGTCGCTCCGCGACGTCACCAACACGGGCGACGAGGACTGGTACGTCCTCAACCCGCCCGAGGCCGGCGCGGTGATCGAAGCGCGCATCGACCACCAGCAGGGCGACATGCTCCTCGAGCTCCTCTCGCCGGGCGGCCGGCGCCGGGCCTGCTCGAACATCGGCGCGGACCGCTGCTACTCGGACGGCAACGGCCTCTCGGAGCGGGTCACGTTCACGGCGACCACGACCGCGCCCTACCTGTTGCGGGCGAGCAGCGTCTGGAGCTCTCCGGCGGCCGGAGTGCGGCCGGCGGAAGCCGATACCCCCTACGATCTGTCGGTGACGTACACTCTGCCCTGATGCTCGCGACGGCGCTGATCGCTCTGGCCACGATCGCGCAGGCGGACGTGCCCCAGGTCGCGACGTCGTCGACGTCGACCACCTCGGCCCTCCGTCGCTACGTCGGTCCGGCCGTCGCGCTGTTCCCTTCGTACACGCCGGAGCTCGTGCGCGGCATGCTCCCGATCTCCGAAGCCCGACGCGCGGCGTTCGGCGCGGAGCTCGGGCGCGCCGCGGAGGAGGTGCTCGACTGGCGGCGGTGGTTCGTCGTCCCGAGCGCCGAGCTCGCGGAGGCGATCGCGGACGGCACGGCGAACGGCGAGTGTCAGGACGATCTGTGCTTCGCGGAGATCGGCGTGCGCGCGGGCGCGACGCACGCGGTGGTCTCGTCGCTCGTCGCGCCGCGTCCGAACACGTGCCGCGCGACCGTCGTCCTCTACGATCTGTTGAAGGCGGAGATCGCGTCGGAGGTCGATCGGATGATCGAGCCCTGTAACGACGACAACCTCTTGTCCGCCGCCGCCGACATCGGGCGGACCATCGTGGACGGTCCACGCGCGCCCGTGCGCGTGACACTGAACCTCACGCCGCGCGACATCCCCGTCGTCGACATCCCGGACGTCTCGGATGTCCCGCGCTACCACGTCGACACCTCATCGCGGACGGACCGGGTGTTCGAGCTGGAGCGCGCCCTCGAGATCTACGAGGAGCAGCACATGTTCGTCTTCGACAGCGACGACGGCGACACCTACTACATCACGCGCGGCGGGCGGCTGCTCTCCGAGTGCGACGTGCGGCGCGTGGCGTCGGCGCCGCGCCCGCCCCACATCGCGGAGTTCTGCGACGGCAACGACTGGGAGTGGGCGTGGCTCGGCGTGCCGTTCGGCGGGATCGTGATGCTCGGGAGCTACGGCGACTTCCTCGACGGCGGCTTCGTCGGCGTCATCGGGATGGGGTTCGGCGGCATCATGACGATCGCGTCGGCGGCGGTCGCGATCGCGCTCAACGTCGACAAGAAGGATCCGCGCGACGGCGAGTACTATTCGACGCGCGCCGAGATCGAAGCGATCGTGAAGGAGTCGAACGCCAACCTGCGCAAGCAGCTCGACCTGACGGAGGCCGAGGTGTTGGTCGGCGGGATGCGCCTATGAAGCGCGCCTACGACGTGTACGCGTCGTAGCGATCGCGCGCCGGATCGAAGGTCACGAAGAAGCCCTCGTCGCTGTACGGGTTCGCGATCTGCGCGACGAGCGCGCCCGGGTGGTTGCCGCCCGGATCGTAGCCGGCGTCGTGCGCGGGGAAGAGCACCAGCTCGGGGACGATGCGATCGATGATCGCGCGGACCTCGCCCGGGTGCATCTGGAGGTTCGGGACGTAGTGCTCATCGAAGTGCGCGCGCATCGCGAGCGCGAGGCGGTGGACCTGCGCCTGCGTGAGCTCCACCGGCGACAACACGAAGTCACCGTCGTACGGGATCGCGTAGCCGGTCTGACGGCTGCCCGTGCCGATGCGATACTGAAAAGAATAGCCGCCGTCCGGGCGCGCGAACGACTCGCCGAGCCGCACCGACGCGGGGTCGATCGAGTCGTGCGCCTCGAACGTGGCGAGGAAGCGCTGGCCGAGCGCGGACGGGAGCGCCTGCTGCTGTCCCCGGCCCTGGAGCACCGCCGGCGCCTCGCGCTCGAACCGCTCGAGCTCGCGGTTCGCGCGGGCGTCGTCGCCGAGGAGCGCGCGGGTGGCCTCGATCGTCTGGCGGGCGTCCGCGAGGGTCGCGTTCGGATCTTCGGCCTGCGACAGATCGAGCAACGCGCCGCTGACGACGCGCTGCGCGTCGCTGCGGCTCACGACCGAGGCGTGGTCGTTCTGGAGGGCCCGCGCGAGCTGACGCCGCGCATTCACGCTGGTGGACACGTGTCCGTTATCGGGCGGGCCGGCCGGTCGGTTGCGTCAACGCGGCAGGAGCGAGCGAGTGACGTCGCAGAGGCGCGGTCCGACGTGTTCCCAGGTCAGCGGCTCGGCGCGTGACCGCAGCGTCCGGCCCCGGAAGTCCTTGCGATGGGCGAGGACGTCGTCGATCGCGGCGGCGAGCGCCGCCGGGTCTTCCGGCGGCACGAGGCGGCCGACGCGGTCGTCGATCAGCTCTGAGAGCCCGCCCACCGCGCTCGCGACGACCGGGCGCCCGGTGAGGAGCGACTCCACGGCGACGCACGGGAGCCCCTCGCCGCGGGACGGGAGCACGAGCATCGACGCGCGCGCATAGTGTGCGGGCAAGGCGTCCTGCGCGAGCTCGCCCTCGACGAAAACGCGACCCGCGACGCCCTTCGCGCGGGCCAGGGCCTCGACATCGAAGCCGGGGAGCACCGGGCCGACCAGCCGCAGCGTCACGCCTTCGGTCTTCACGCGCGCGAACGCGTCGAGCAGGACATCGACCCCCTTCGGCGCGCCGACCCGCCCCACGAACAACAGCTCCGGCGCGCCGCGGGGCGCCCGAGCGAGCGGGAACGCGCTGCCGCGCGAGGTGAACTGGAGGACTTCGGCGCGCTGCCCGAGAAACGACAGCTCGCGCGCGAGATCCTGTGACACGGCGAGCACGCGCGCGGCGTCGCGCAGCGCGTGGAGCGCGCGGCGCTTGCGGTTGATGCCGCCGTCGGCGAGGCCCCGCGCGACGCGGACGTCGGTGCCGTGCGCGACGACGACCGACGGCCCGCCGAGCACGCGCGCGACTTGCGACGCCGCGTAGCCGCCCTCGTCGAGGAACGATCCGTGGACCACGGCCGGCTGACTCGCGCGCGGGCCCTTCAACAGGTGCGCGGCGATCGCGGCGGTCGCGACCTCGGTCGAGCGACGCGGCACCGGGACGTAGCGGACGAGCTTCGGGCGCGGGGAGAGCGCGAGCAGCGCTTCTTCGAGGCCGTCCGGCCAAGGCGCCGCGCCGCGCCGCTGACGGACGCGGCCGTGCAGCTTCTGGATCGCGCGCACGGGCACCGGCATGTAGACGGAGACGTCGAGATCTTCGGTCTCGGTGTGGGCCCGTACGGCCTCCCACGCGAACTCCGGCACCGGCCGCAAGAGGTTCGGCCGCGGGAAGATCACGTGCGCGATCGGGGTCCGGCGCAAGGCGCCTCGTGTGTCCAAACTTGCGGGACCCGAGTCAAGCGCTCTGATAGCCTCCCGCGGCGATGACGGAAGTCGACCTCGACCACGCGCTCGCCGTGGCCCGCCGGGCCCTCGACGCCGCCGCCGCGGCCGCGATGAAGCACTACGACGTGGGGGTGAAGGTCGAGACGAAACCCGACCGCTCCCCGGTCACGGCCGCGGACCGCGAGTCGGAGGTCGCGATCCTCGAGGTCCTCCAGTCGGCCTTCCCGGACCACTCGATCCTCGCCGAGGAGAGCGGCAAGCAGGACAAGGCGCCCCACGCGCGCTGGATCGTGGACCCGATCGACGGCACCCGCGGCTTCACACGCGGCGGGAAGTTCTGGGGCGCCCTGATCGCGCTCGAGCTCGACGGCGAGATCGTGGTCGGCGCGATGGGCCTGCCCGCGCTCGGCGACCAATACTGGGCGAGGAAGGGCGGCGGCACGTTCAAGAACGGGGTCGCCCGCCGGGTCACCGCGATCGACGCGCTCGAGGACGCGACGGTCAGCCTCGGCGAGATGGGGCCGCTTCTATCCCCGCCGCACGGGCCGCGCGTCACCGACGTGGTCCGCACCGCGGCCTCGGCGCGTTGCTACGGGGACCTCGAGGGGGTCGCGATGGTCCTCGACGGCCTCGCCGACGTCTGGCTCGAACACGGCGTGCAGCCGTGGGACCTCGCGCCGACCAAGATCTTGCTCGAAGAGGCCGGGGGCCGCTTCACCACCTTCGACGGCGGCGACTCGATCCACCTCGGCCACGCCGTCGGGAGCAACGGCCTGCTGCACGACCGCGTGCTCCAGATGATCAGTCGATCCTGAGCAGCGACATCCGGTCGAACAGCAGCAGCACGCCCGCGGTCTCCGCGGACGACAACCCCGGCAGCCCGATGTCCCCGTTCATGGCGACCCCCTGCGCGAGCTCGCGCAGCGCGAGGAGCACCGGCGGCGGGAGGCCATACCCGTTGCGCTTCTCGTCGTAGGGCGCGACGAGCCGCACCCGGCGCTCGCGGACCTTCGCGAGCATCGCCTGCTTCCGGGCGGGCGAGGAGCGCGCGACCATCCCGAACGCGATCGCGGGCCGCACGTCGACGTAGACCGCGTGGAAGTGCGCGAGCCGCTCGAGGCCCTCGGCCACGCGGACCGGCGCGTCGGTGCGCTCGTAGACCGAGAACAGGCGGCGGCGCGCTTGCTCTTCGACCGCGCGATCCAGCTCCTCCGTCGTGAGGAGCCCGGAGGCGACGAGGCCCTCGCCGAGCTCGAGGCCGTCGCGCGCGACTTCACTCGCGGCGTCGATCGCGTCCGGCGGGAGGAGCTTGAGCGCGAGGAGCCCCTCGCGGAGGCTCGCCTGGTCCGAGGCCGCGGGCGGGCGGACGCCGACGACCGCGCCTTCGCGGAGGAAGGCCCGGTCGCGTTCGGCCCCGGTCCCGACCTCGACGAGCCCCGTGAACCGCGCCATGTGGAGGTGCAGGAGGAGCTCGTCGAAGGGGATGTCCGCGAGCGTACACGACACCTCGCCGCCGGGGCCCATCCCCTCGATCGCACCGATGATGGCGCTGTGGCTCATCGCCGCGGAGGATACAAAGGTTTCGGCGGGCTAGAACCCGTCAAACGTCGGCGCGGATCCTCGGCGCCCGCCAATCATCTGGTGCCGTCCACGTCCACCATGCTAAC
>JAUHYN010000286.1 GCA_030426505.1 bacterium
GCTGGGAGGGCCTCGAGCGCGGCGCGCAGGCGGCGATACTGCGCGACGAAGAGCTCCCAACGCGCGCGCGCCTCCGGGGGGATCGCGTCGAGGCGGTCCACGCTGCGCGACGCGAGGAGCGCGCGCGCACGGGACCACCGCGCCACCTCGATCGCCTCCGCGACGTGACCTCGCTCGGCGAGGAAACCCACGTGCTGCTGCGCGGCGCGGTGGAGGCTCGTCGCCATACCGTTGAGCTGTCGATCCAGCTCGACCGCGCCCGGCCAGCGCGCGAGGAGCGCCGCGGCGTGGCGCCACGCCGCGGCGGCGCGCTCCGGATCTGCGTTCAGGCGATGAGCTTCGGCGCGACGGGTCGCGAGGGTCCACGCGAGCGCGGGCGTCGTCGCCGTCGTGCGCTCGATCCGATCGATGCGCTGCAGCGCGGCCTCGGGCCGACCGGATGCGATCTCCCAGGCGGCGCGTGTGTCCGCGACCCAGGGGTGATTGCGCCGCGCGCCGCTCTCCAGCCAACGCTCGGCGCGCTCGAGGTGGAGCGCGGAAGCGTCGAGGTCGCCCGCGAGCAACGCCTCCAACGCGAGGTTGGTCGCGACCTCGGTGCGCAGCACGGGGCAGCTCTCGAGATCCCTCGCCATGCGCGCGCGGAGCGCGTCGAGATCGATACCCTGCACGGTGTCCGCGATCGGTGCGTCGAGCGGGGCGTAGTCGGGAGCGCGCCGCAGGAGCGTCCACCAATGCACCGAGGCCAGCGCCGCCTTCCTCCCGCAGGCGGACTCTAGCTCCGCGGCGTGCGTGGTGATGCGCGTGGCCAGATCGGTTGCTTCGTCGTACGCGCCGAGCTGCTCGTGGACGGTGATCAGCAGCCGCGCGGCCCAGAACCACTGTCCCCGATCACCGAGCCGCTCGGCCCACGTCGCCGCGGTCTGCAAGGCATCTTGCGCCGTCCCGAGATCCCCGAGGTCGTACGCCGCGTACCCGTACGTGTTGAGCGCCGACAGGCGCACCGACACGGCGATCGTCGATGACGTCGCGATCGCCTCGATCACGCGCTTGCTCTCGTCCGCGCGATCGTCCGCGAGGAGCGAGAAGGCTCGGCCCGCCGCCGCTTTGACGCGCGACGTGATGCGGCCCTCCGCCTCGAATCCGAGTTCGGCCCGCGCGAGCCACTTACGCGCGCGCACGGAGTGCTCCGGTCGCGTGCGTACCGCGTAGCCGGCCGCCCGCCAGCAGTCGGCGCGTTTCGCGGCGTCGACCGCGTCGAGCGCGTCGTCGAACGCGGCGATCTCGGCGTCTTCCGCGTTCAGCCGCGACACATCGAGCGGGCATTCGTACTCGACTGCCTCCACCACCTCGAGCACCACCTCGCGCCGCGCCGCACCCACGAGCTCTCGCACCTTCACCGATCCCCGCGGCGCCGCGCGCTCGAGGGTCCACCGCACTCCGCCGTCGACCTCCTCGCGCTCCACCACGCGGACCCCATCGAGCGCCAACGGCACCAGCACGCCGTCCGTCGCGCGCGCCCAGACGCGGATCGGATCGTCGGCCTCGCAGATCGGCCCGGCGCGCACCTCGCGACAGCCGTCGAACGCCCACAGCACGGGGCCCGGGTCGATCGCGGGCGTCGCGGGCGCTTCGTCCGCGCAGCCGCGGCAACCGGACGCGAAGGCGAAGGCCAAGGCGAGGATCGTCCTGGTTCGAAGGGCGCTCAACGTTCGTCCCCGCCCCGGAAGAGCAAGATCGCCGCCACCTCGAGTACGGCGACGACGGGCCCGCTCGCTTCGTGTCGGCGACCGAGTTGCGACTCCTGCAACAGCACGCTCGCGCGTCGCGTACGAAGGTCGCGTGACGGCGTCAACGTCCGCGCGCGATGGGTCCTGCTCAGCCCTTCAGCCAGATCATCGGCGCGAAGCCGTCGAGGGCCTCGACGCGCTCGAGCCACGCGATGACGTTCGGGTACGGCTCGAGCTCGACGCCGCCCTCGGGCGCGCGCGCGGAGTACGAGTACATCGAGAGGTCCGCGATCGTCGCGTGGTCCGCCGCGAGCCACGCGCGGTCAGCGAGGTGGGCGTCCATCCGGCCGAGGAGGCGGTGCGCGAGCTGCTGCGACTTCTCGAGGTCGAGGTCACGTCCGAAGTTCTTCGCGGCGCGCGCCCACGCGGCGCCGATGACGAGGTCGAGCGTGGAGGTCGCGAGCCACTCCGCGACGCGCGCGGCGCCGGCGGGGTCTTCCGGGAACCAGCGGTGCTCGGCGTCGTACTTCTTCGCGAGGTAGAGGAGGATCGCGTGCGAGTCGCGGACGACGAAGCCGTCGTCGTCGAGGACGGGGATTTGGCCGAACGGGTTGAGCGCGAGGAAGGCCTCCTTGCGCGTCTCGCGATCCGCCGTACTCACCTCGACGGTCTCGTAGTCGACGCCGAGGATGGAGAGGAAGTTGCGGCACGTGTGGGCGTGCCCGGAGCGCTGCGCGCTGTAGAGCTTCATCGTGGGCCGCACGCTGACCCGACCCCAGGTCGCCCGCAAGCCGTTACGAATCCGACGACGCCCCTCGGAAATTCGACCTCTTCGAGGCCCCGCAGCCCGGATGCGGGGGGCGCTCCGGGACGGCACGGGGATTGAAGTAGCGCTCGACCCATGAACTCGAGAATCGCTCCGCTCGCCCTGTTCGGTCTCGTCGCCTGTGGCGGTGGCCGCGTCGATGTCCAACCGCCGCCCGTCAACGCCGTGACCGTCGTGGAGCGGATCGACCTCGCGTCGAAGCTCGGTCACGAGGACGTCGACGTCACCGGCGTCGCGATCGCTCCGGACACCGGCGCCACCTACGTCCTCGACGCGGCCCACGGCATCTACCGACTCGACGCGGACGGCGCGTCGCTCGTCGCGGACCTCGCGACGCTCCGCGCGCCTTGGGCCGAACCGAAGAGCGCGTTCACCGACCTCGCCGCGATCGGCCAGAATCGCTTCGCGCTGACAGCGCTCTCCGACGGCTTCCTCTACGAGGCCGACACCAACCGCTTCATCAGCTACTTCTGCTACGAGCCCGGCTTTATCCCCGGCGAGGATCCGCTCCCCGCCGATTTCACCCAGCTCACGAACGCGCTCACGTTCGACTCCGCGAGTGACAAGCTCTACGCGCAGCCGCGCAGCTTCGAGTCGCCGGACATGGCCGCCGCGTTCCGCAACGACATCGGTCAGTTCGATCTCGAGGGCGGCGAGGGCTACGGCTGGATCGAGCTCGCGGACGTCGACTTCACGGCGGGCGGCATGGCGGTCGTGAGCGACACGGTGATGTTGCTCGGCGCTGGCTCGAAGCTGCACTGGGTCAACCGCGAGAGCGGCGCGTTCCTCTCGCACCTCGACCTGTCGAAGTACGGCGTGGGCGCGATCGAAGGCCTCACCTACGACGGCGCCGATCTCCTGATCGTCGACGGCGCCAACGACACGCTCGTCCGCCTCCGCCTCTGATCACCGCTGCGGCGACAGCCGAGTGAGGTCCGCGCCGTCGAGGCTCGACTCGCTCAGCAGGTAGTCGCCCGAGCGCGTCTGGTACACGTGATTGTACGTGCTCGGCAGATTCACGGTGCCTCCGCCCGGGAGGGCGTAGTCGTCCGTGTCGTGGATCGAGTTCACGAACTTCTTGTGCATCTGATCGCTCGCCGCCTGCTGCTTCCGCCACGCCGCCATCTGCTGATCGTTCGCGCGCGCGCGCATCTCGCCGTTGCGCTTGATCGTCGCCATCGCGTTCGCGTGGCGCTGCTGGGACAGCTGCGAGAGCGTGCGCGTCTTCGCGGCGAACCACTCGGGCGTCGAGCGCTGTGAGCCGATCACCGTGAGCGCGATCGGGCGGTACGACTCGTAGGCGTCGGTCGGGTAGGCCGCGACGTGGTCGACGTAGATCGCCCACGTCACCGCGCGGCCCGCCGAGAACGCGGAGAGCGGGAGGACCTGCAGCGTGAGCGCGATGTCGGCGAGGTACGCGCGCCCGTTCTTGTCGTACGCGAGCTGGATCAGGTGGCGCGTGCAGCCGGAGTTCGGGCCGAGGAGTTGGAGCATCGTCTGCTCGCCCTGGTGATCACGTTGCGAACTCACGACGCGCGCGTTCGTGATCTCGCGGCTCACCTTCATCATCGTGTCGGCGAGCCATCCGCCGATGTCCTGCGGCGGCGGGATGTTCGGCTGCGGCATCGGCGGGAGCGGCTGACCGAACTGCTGCGCCTGCGCGATGAACTGCGGGCTCAGCTCGATGTACTCGAACTTCATCGCGGGGAGGTATTGGATCTCGACGCCGTTCGGCGCCGTGATCTCGATCTTCCGCTGCGGGTGCGGCGCGCCGCCGCCCGACCACTCGACGTGCCCGGTGCTCTTCCACCCCTTCGGGACGAGCTGCCGGTACGCGACCATGTTGTTCATGTGGATGTCGCGGAACTCGACCTGGCGGAGGCGCAGCTCCTTCGGGAGCGCCGCCGCGCGGCCGCCGCGCTTCGGGGGCGCGGTGCGCTTCGTGCGGCGAGGTTCGTCCTCACGCCGCGGGGCTCGCGTCGACGGCGCGCCGCCGAAGTCCCCCGCGTCCTCGATCGCGAGCTGGGCCTGCTGGCCGTCCGCGACGAGCACGAAGCGCCCGTCTTGCCACTGCGCGCTGAAGGGCATCCGCTCGCCCTCGTCGATCAGGGTGCCTTCGAGGCGGAACGCGCCGCCCGATCCCTGGACGCGCCCGCTGAAGGGGTACTCCACGCCTTCGAAGCGAATCGTGCCCGAGGCGCCATCTCGACCCTGGCGGTGGACGACGACGCGGAGGTCTTCGCCGGGCGCCGACGCGACCAAGGGGCCGGCGAGGGCGGGGAGGCTCGAGAACGTGATCAGTACGGGGAGGGCGACGCTGCGCAGGGCCTGCATTCGATACGTTTGTGCGGGGCGATCTCGTGGCGTGACACCTCGATTTCACCTGTGATCCCGATCGCGGGCCGCACGCGCCGAGGGTTGACGCAGGCCCCAAAACCCGGGCGTGCTCGTAGTTCATGCTCGAAAAGACGCTCGACAACGGCCTGCGGGTCATCGTCGAAGAGAACCACGCGGCCAAGGTCGTCGCCGCCCAGGTCTGGGTGCGTGTCGGGTCCGCCGACGAGACCCCCGAGGACGCCGGGCTCGCGCACGTCCACGAACACATGCTCTTCAAGGGGACCGCGCGCCGCGCCGTCGGCGAGATCGCGGCCGACGTCGAGGCGGCCGGCGGCGACATCAACGCGTGGACCAGCTTCGATCAGACCGTCTACCACGTGACGATGCCGAGCCGAGAGCTCGACGTCGCGCTCGACATCCTGTCGGACGCCGTCCAGCACTCCGCGTTCGACGAAGAGGAGCTCGGCAAGGAGCTCGAGGTCGTGCTCGAAGAGCTGCGCCGCGGGAAGGACACGCCGTCGCGCGTCGCGAGCGAGATGCTCTTCGAGACCGCGTTCAAGGAGCACACCTACCGGCGCCCGGTGATCGGGTACGTCGAGACGGTCAACGCGTTCACGCGCGAGCAGATCCTCGCGTTCTACCGGCGGCACTACCAGCCGCAGAACATGGTGCTCGTCGTGGTCGGCGACGTGGACGCAGACGATGTCGTCGCGAAGGCCGAGAAGCTCTTCGAGTCGACGCTCAACACCGGCGAGCCTCACGAGCGCAAGCGCGCCGAGGAGCCGCCGCAAGACGACTTGCGGATCACCACCGCCACCCAGGACATCAACGAGACGCACCTGTCGATCGCGTGGCACGGACCGCAGCTCGCGGACGAGGATACCGCGGCGATCGACGTCCTCTCGATCATTCTCGGCACGGGCGAGAGCTCGCGGCTGTACCGCCAGGTGAAGCGCGAGCTCGAGCTCGTGAACGACTGCTACGCGTACTCGTACACGCCGCAGGATCCGGGGCTGTTCGTGGTTGGCGCGCAGATCCAGGGCGAGCAGGTGGAAGACGCCTTCGGGTCGCTCCTCGAGGAGACGCTCCGCATGGCCTACGCCGCGCCGGACGCTCCGGAGCTCGAGAAGGCCAAGACGATCATCCTGTCGGAGGCCATCTACCAGAAGGAGACCGTGCAGGGGATGGCGCGCAAGCTCGGTTACTTCGAGCTGGTCGCGGGCGGCACCGACTTCGAAGCGAAGTACTACGACAAGATCCGCGCGGTGACGGCGGAGGACGTCCGTCGCGTCGCGAAGAAGTACCTCACCGGCAAGACGTTCACCGTCGCGGCGCTCATGCCCGACGCGAACGCCGGCAAGCTCGCGGAGCCGACCGTCCGCAAGATCGCCGAAGAGGTGGTGACGCGGCTGGAGCAGGCGTACGCGCCGCGCGCGATCGAGCCAGGGCCGCTCGGCGCCGTGAAGGTCGAGCTGGCGAATGGCGCGACCGCGGTGATCCTCGAGGACCCGACCGTCCCGCTCGTGAGCATTCGCGCGGCGGCGATGGGCGGCCTGCTCGCGGAGACCGCGGCGACCAACGGGGTGAGCCACCTCGTAGGCGAGCTCGTGGTGCGCGGTACGGAGCGTTACAGCGCGGAGCAGATCATCGAGGAGACGGACGCGATGGCCGGTGGCGTCACCGGGCTCAGCGGTCGCAACTCGCTCGGCCTGCGCGGTGACTTCCTCGCAGACAGCTGGGAGCGCGGGTTCGAGTTGTTCGCGTCGTGTCTGCTCGAGCCGGTGTTCGATCCGGCGGAGATCGAGAAGGAGCGCCGCACGCAGCTCGAGGACATCGCGGCCCGGCGCGACAGCATGAGCGCGATCGCGTTCGAGAAGTTCGCGGCGACCCTCTACGACGCGCACCCCTACCGCCTCCCGACGCTCGGCACCGAGGCGACCGTCGCGGCCTTCACGCGCGAGCAGGTGATCGACGCGTTCCGGCAGCAGCTCCGCCCGGACGCGTTGACGCTCACGATCGTGGGCGCGGTCGACGTGAACCGCACGGTGAGCTTGCTCGAGCGACGCATCGGTGTGGCGCACCCGCACGCGGATGCGTCGAAGTTCGTGCCGCCGCCGAAACCCACGCTGATCGACGGCCCGCGGCGCGTGTTCGAGGCGAAGGACAAGGAGCAAGCGCAGCTCGTGCTCGGCTTCCTCGGCGTGTCGCTCCTCGACGAGCGGCGCTACGCGCTCGACGTGTTGTCGAGTGTGTTGGGCGGGCAGGCCGGGCGGCTGTTCCTCGAGCTGCGCGACAAGCAGTCGCTCGCGTACTCGGTCGGGGCGTTCAGCCTCGAGGGGCTCGATCCGGGCTACTTCGCGTTCTACATCGGCACGAGCCCGGACAAGTTGGAGACGGCGGAGGCCGGCATCCTCGAGCAGCTCGAGCGCATCCGCGAGGAGGACATCTCGGAGGCGGAGATGTCGCGGGCGAAGCGGTACCTGATCGGCTCGCACGAGATCGCGCTGCAGCGCGCGAGCGCGCGCTCGGGTTCGATGGCGCTCAACGAGGCGTACGGGCTCGGCTACGATCACCACGCGGGCCACGCGGAGCGCATCGAGGCGGTGACCGCCAAGACGATCCGCGAGACGGCGCGCGAGCTGTTGCGGATGGATCGCTCGGTGCGCGTGGTCGTGGCGTCGAGGGATCTGAAGAACTAGCTCGCAGCTCGCAGTCTGCAGCTCGCAGCTCGCAGCCTGCAGCTCGCAGCTGGCAGCTCGGAAGCGACCTCCAACGATCGGGCGCCGTCCTGCGCTCGGCGCGGAATTCGGCTGCGGACGAACGGCCGCCGCGCTCTCGCTCGTGGATCTTGCTGGTCGCTGGCGACTGACGGCTGTCAGCTATCGCGCTACTTCTTGATGCGGAGGAGGGCGCTCCCGATCACCGCGCGGTGATCGGAGCAGGCGCCGCCGCAGTCCTGCGGGATGTCGAGCGAGTTCGCGAAGTACTTGTTGTCCACGATGCGGTTGCGGCGGACGAAGATCATGTCGATCTTGCCGCCTTCGCCGCACGGGCCGCCGGTGGTGTTCGGGACGGTGCGCTCGCCGTAGCCTCGGCAGTGCTGCGGGTCGTCGTCGTCGAGCTCGTGGTAGCGGCCGTGGTTGTTTCGGTTGTTCCGCGTGTCGACGTCGAACGCGTAGACCGAGTTGAACGCCGGCTCGTTCGGGCGGATGTTGAAGTCGCCCGCGACGATCACGGTGTCGCGGCGGTTTTCCCACCAGCGCTCCACGCGATTGAACGCGCGGTCGAGTTGGCCCGGCGCCTTGCCGTTCGGGCTGAGGTGCGTGGAGCAGAAGCGCAGGTGCGGGCGGTTGCGGACGCGCCCGCACAGCAGGTTGCGATCGCCGTAGCGATCCTCGCCCAACTTCATCTTGGTGATCTCGTCGAGCGCGAACCGGCTGAAGATCGCGTTGCCGACGCGGCCGCCGCGGACCCACGCCGAGAAGCGCGCGTTCTTGCCCCAGTGGTTCTTCAGCGCGAGGCGGATCTCCTCGTACTGCTGCGGGCAGATCTCGTTGAGGCCGACGAAGTCGACGTCGCGTTCGCGCACCAACTCCATCACCGCGCGCTTGATGTTGCCGGTGCGGCAGTTGTGGATCTTGCCGCCGGCGATGTTCCAGTGGAGCACGCGGTAGCGCGCCTGCACCGTCCCCGCGCCCTGGACGTCGGACTGCGTGACGTCGAACGCCTCGTCCGGCCCGCCGCAGCCGAGCAGGAGGAGGAGGGGCGTCATTCGGAACCAAGAGGTCGTCTTCATGCCCACATCGTCAGCAGCGCGCGCGCCGGCCTGCCAATGCATTACTCCTCGTGTAAGGAACCGGCGCGCCGGCGTTGGATCTGCGGGTCGGATCGGTCATCCTGAAGAGGTGCGGCCTTCCCAGCTCGATCGTCGCGAAGCCGCGCTCGTCGAAGAGCTTGCGCGCCTCGAAGTCCTCC
>JAUHYN010000287.1 GCA_030426505.1 bacterium
GCGCGGAGCTCCGTTCGGAGCGACGCGATCTCCTCGATGTACGCCTGCTGCGACGCCTCGACCGCCTTCGTGACCTCGCGCTGGAGGTGATAGCTCAGCTCCTCACCCAACGCGGCCGCGTACTCCCCGACTCGGTTCTTCCTCGGTCGACCCATCGTGACTCCCGAACGCGCCGCACCACGACGGACGGCGCTCCCCTCATGGGTAGCACCGGCCCCCCGACCCATCAAATTTCGAGCCGATCTATTCAGTAGATTCAGGAATCGAATCGACCGCCGCCCGACACAGGGCATCGAGGTCCGCGTCCCGACCGTCCGCGCCCAGCCACGCCAAGAACTCCACCGACGAGCGCCCCCCACGAATGGGCGAAGCCATCAGCCCCCGAACCCCGAGTCCGAGCCCGACGACCTCCTCCATCAACGCACGCAACGTCGACTGCAGCGGCGCCGCCGCCTCCATCCCCGACCGGTCGAGCCCCTCGAACAGCGGCTTCACCAAGACCACCAACTCCACCGGCTCCGAGAACAACGCACAGAGCACCGGCACCGCCTTCCGCAGCGACAGGTTCGACAGATCCGCCACCGCCAGAGAAATCGGCGGATCCAGCGCCGCGCGCGACACGTCCGAGATGTTCGTCCGCTCGAGGTTGACCACGCGCGCGTCCGTCGCGAGCCGCCCGCGCAGCTGACCGTACCCGACGTCGACCGCGTACACCCGCGCCGCGCCGCGCTGGAGGAGGCAGTCCGTGAACCCGCCCGTCGACGCGCCCGCGTCCAACACCACGCGCGAGGTCACGTCGATCCCGAACCCCTCGAGCGCCGCCTCCAACTTGAAACCACCGCGACTGACGAACTTCATCGACCGCCCGCGCACGTGCATCTCGGCCGACGTCGCGACGGGCGTCCCCGCCTTCGAGCACACCGCTCCCGCGACCACGACCTTCCCGGCCATGATCAGCCCCCGCGCCGTTCGAAGATCTTCGGCCAGCCCTCGCGCGACGAGCTCCTCGTCGAGTCGACGCTTCGGAGCGCGCGCCATCAAGCCACGTTCATGAAGCGCAGGTAGAGCTCGACGTCGTCCTTGTCATGCGACCGCTCGAGGATCCCGCGCAGCTGCGTGACGCGCTCCTCCGGCAACTCTTCGATGAAGTCGAGGTCCGCGTCGGTCAGGCCCTCGTCGTGCTCCACTTCGAAGAAGTCGAGCGCCTCCGCGAGCAACGCGCGCTTCGTGTACAGGTAGTTGCGGATGAGCTCGGCGAGCAGCTCGTCCGGGAGGTCCGCGCCGTCCTGCATCGACGCCAACAACTTCTCCACGCGCACCGCGTTCTTCTTCGCGTTGCTGAGCGCGAACGCGCCGCCCTTCTTGGCCTTCACGCCAGCACGGCGGAAGAGCTCCTCCCGGAACTTCTTGGGGGAGGCGAAGACGATCTCGTTGAATCGCTCGGTCGTCTGCTGCAACAGCAACTCACGCGCGGTGGCCATCGAGCGCTTCGCCTAGCCGAATCGTTCGCCCGAAAGCAACTCAACGCTCCTGGAACTCGAGCTTCACGACCTTGTTCTCACCCGGCCGCACCTCGACCTCGATCGTGCGCTGCTCGTCGGCGCGCTTCCCGACGATGCGGTGGCGCCCCGGGTAGACCGCGATCTCCTGCACCGGCGCCGACCCGAGCGCGGTCCCGCCGACGACGATCTCCACGTCCTCCGCGTCCGCGAACACGTGCAGGTACCCGTAGTTCTGCGCCGTCACCTGCGACGACCCGATGTAGATCCCCGCCGCCACGCTCAGGAACACCAGCGCCGCCATCACGAGCGCGAACCACCGCCACGTCCCGAGCACGGCCTGCACGAGCCCCAGCATTCCGGCGGACGCGACCGCACCGCGGCTCGGCGTCGCCGCCGGCGGGGGGGCGGGTCGAATCCTCAGGTCCGGATCCGTCGTCTCCTCGAGGAGCTCGAAGCCGGCTTCGAGGATCTGCCGGTGCCGCATCGGGTCGTTGCGCGCGCGGGTCAGCGCCATGTCGCGCTGCGCGAGCTGGCGTTCGAAGAGCGTCGCCATCCACTCCGCGAGCTCGTCGCGCGCGGTCGCCCGGTCGCGCGGATCCGACTTGAGCAGCGCGTCGCGCATCTTGCGCGCGTCGCGGTATCGCCAGCGCGGCGCCTTCCGCAGCGCCCGGTACGCGACCCACGACAAGCCCCACGGCAGATCCGGTCGCACCGCCCGGGGGAACGGGACCTGACAGGCCATCACGGCCTTCACGGTGTCGTAGTCGCTCGCGCGGTAGAACAGGCGGCGCTGGGTGAGCATCTCCCAGAGCACGACGCCGGCGCTGAAGATGTCCGCGCGCTGGTCGACGTTCTTGAAGTTCACCTGCTCCGGCGCCATGTACGCGTACTTGCCTTTGAGCACCCCAGCGCGCGTCCGCGAGATCTGAGCGGCGGCCTTCGCGAGTCCGAAGTCGAGGAGCTTCACCGAGCCGTCGAAGCCGACGAGCGCGTTTTGCGGAGACACGTCGCGGTGGATGACCTCGAGCGGGCGCCCCTCGTAGGTCGCTTCGTGGTGCGCGTGGTGGAGGGCGTCGAGGATGTCGGCGACGATCGTGGTCAGGTGTTTGGGCGGGATGCGCACGCCGAGCTCGGCGCAGCGGTCGCGGATCTGTCCGAGGTCGCGGCCGAACACGAACTCCATCGCGAGGAAGTGGGTGCCGGCCTCTTCGCCGACCTCGATCATCTCGACGATGCTGTCGTGCTTCAGGCAGGACGCGATGCGCGCCTCCTGGATGAGCATCTCGATGAGCTCTTCTTCGTCGACGAGGTCGCTGCGGATCGTCTTCACGACGACGGTCCGCTCGTAGCCGCGTTTGCCGAAGACCTGCGCGAGGAAGATGTCGGCCATGCCGCCGACCGCGAGGCGCTTGATGAGCTTGTAGCGCCCGATGCGCCCTTCGCTCCCCGCGGCCGCGATCACCACGGGCGGCTCTCCTCGTACGCGTTACACATGGCCGTCGACCGCCGGCATCGTACCCAAGCCCGCTCGACAAGGCACCTGCCGCGCGTGCGGGGCCGGCGCGGTCCGCCGGTCGTGCGCGGTGCGGGGATCGGCGGTCCGGGATGACGCCGTCGCCGTCGTTTGGCTACCGCCGCCGCCGAGCCGATCAACGGTGAGCGCGCGGAGTGGTAGCGTCCGGCGCCGTGTCCGAGTCCACCTCCGATCGCGCGCGCGCGAAGCAGCGCGCGAAAGAAGAACGGCACTTCGAGCTCCTCGAGTTCGAGCGGGAAGCGTGGGGACGCGAGGTCGTCGTCGCGGGGCTCGACGAGGCCGGGGCCGGGCCGATCGCGGGCCCGATCGTCGCGGGGTGCGTGGTGATCGACGCGGCCGGCGCCGAAGCCCTGGTCGGCGTGGACGACAGCAAGGCGCTCTCGGCGAAGGCGCGCGGCGAGCACGCCGAGCGGATCCGGTCGCACGCGATCGCGTGGGCGGTCGCGGAGTCGTCGGTGGCGGAGATCGATCGGCACAACGTGCTGCGCGCCGGGCTGATGGCGATGCGTCGGGCGCTCGAGGAGGTGCAGGCGAAAATCCTCGTCCACGAGCTCTTCCTCGACGCGCGGGAGCTCCCCGAGGTGCGCCTCCCGCAGCGGAACCTCGTGAAGGGCGACGCGCGGTCGCTCACGATCGCGGCCGCATCGATCCTCGCGAAGGAGGCCCGCGACCTCCAGATGCTGCGCGCGGCCGAGACGTACCCGGCCTACGGCTTCGAACGACATAAGGGGTATGGGACGGCGGAGCACTTGGCGGCGCTGAGAGCGCACGGCCCGACGCCGCTCCACCGCCGGTCGTTCGAGCCGCTCCGTACCGAGCTCTCGCAGATGTCGCTGTTCTGAGGGTGGCGTCGATCGCCGGGCGCGTAGTAGGCCCGGCGCATGAAGAGCAAGACGTGGAGACTCCGCGGCGCGGCGTTCGTCGTCGCCGGCCTCCTCGCGGGTTGTACGACGATGGTCGGGGCAGGCCCCAAGCGCATCCCCGACGACGCCCGGACCACGTGCGAGGACGCGTGTACGCAAGTGGGGATGCGCCTCACGAACATCGTCGTGATGGCGGCGAACGTCGGGTGCGTGTGCGGGGAGCCGGGCGACGAGGTCGCGAGCAGCGGCGCGGCGGGCGGCGCGATCACGGTGATGCTCGCGGATCAGGCCGAGCAGCAGCGGCGACGCGATCGTCGCCGCTGAGGCGGCGGCGAGCGTCGGAGTCGCTGAGGTGGCGGTGCGCATCGGCGTCGCTGAAGCGGCGGTTGCGCATCGGCGTCGCTGAGGCGGCGGTGCGCATCGGTGTCGATGACGCGGCAGCGAGCCCCGTCGTCGCCGTGACCGCCGCTGTCGAGGTGGCGGACCGCCTCCGGTGAGGCTCGGGCCGTCCGCGACGGACGGTGATGAGGGCCGGGGCGCGTTCCGAGCCGCCTCCGGCACGGGTCGAGGTGGAGCGCCCTCGAGGCCCGGCGATCGCGTGACTTCCTGGCGGATTCCTCGGCCCGCGCGGTCGCTCTCGGTGACGATCTACTCAGTGTATCGGCTCGGCCTTCGCTGATCGCAATTGCTCGTGTCTTCGCCTCTCGTCACCCTCTTCCGGGTGGGCTACCGGGTCGACCTTCGATGAGCGCCTCCGCGCGTGTCCTCGCCTCTCCTCCCGCACCGTCTCCTTGTTGTCCGAACGCGGTCCGCGGGACGCATCGACCTCGCACGCTCGACGAACACGCGCGCACGCCGTGCTCGCCGGATGATTTGAACAAGGAGATGGGGAGTTCGGGAGGAACTGAACAGGGTGCTGAAGCAACTCCCGTACGTCTGTCGGCGAGCGAGCTTCTTGCGTTGTCGCCGCGTGAGGACGGCGCATGCCGGGCGTACGCAACCGACGGGAGGCGAAGCCGGCGCGGTGAGTACGCGAGAAGGGTGATGGCGACAGGTGTCGTCTTCAGCAGCCGGCTCGTTCGGCGGCCGTCACTCGGGGGCGCTCGGGAGATCGACAAATGCCAAGTCGCGTGCTGCGGACTGGAAGCTATTCGCTGCGGGCTCTTAGGCCCCCGCGCGCAGCGCCTCCCGGATCGCGCGCTCCACGGGTGACGGGCCGTCGAGGCGGAGCGGCTCCGACGGGAGGAGCGGGGGCTGCGCCATGAACCGGGGCGTCCGCCCGCGGTGCATCTGCGCCGAGTGAACGACGAACGGGTGGACGAGGTAGACGGTGCCGGCCGGCCCGGTCGCGAGGGCCTCGTCGTAGTGCGCGGACGCGGCGAACCCGTCGGCGGCGAGCGCCGCGAGCGTGAGGCCGCCCTCGCCGTGCGGGGCGAGCTGCCGCGCGATGTCGCGGTGGGATCCGACGCGGAGGCGCGTCGGGGCGTCGTCGGTGTCGACGTCGGAGAACAGGAACAACGTGAGCAGCGCGCGACCGCGGCTGGTGACGTTCGCCCGCCACTGCATGAAGTCCGGGTCGTCGGTCCCGAAGCTCACGTCGACGTGCCAGCCGATGTCGCCCGGATCGACTTCGGAGGGGAAGCGGACGGGGAACGTGCCGAGCGCCCCCTGCGGCCGCCAGCGGCGCGGCCCGACGAGCTGGTCGAACGCGGCGTGGAGCACGGGGCGGCCGGCCGCTTCCCGGAACGGCGCATCGACGTAGTGCCCGAGCCGGACGACCGGGCGCGTCCAGGTGGCGGAGTCGTTCGGGTCGCAGCCGGTGTCGCGCCAGAGGATCGCGCGGGCGCGGGCCGCGAGCTCGGCGTCGAAGGCGTGGTCGATGCGGACGAAGCCGCGGGTGATGAAGTCGTCGAGGTCCGCACGGGTGAGCGGACACGCGGGGTCGCGAGTCATGATGCGATCTCCTGTTTTCGCGGGGCCGAGGGAGGCGACGCGATCAGCGAACGATCCAGGTCATGAGCCTGAATAGAGTAGGGCGCGTCCGTCGGCGTGAGCAACCGACCCGGTCGGCCCCCGGGGAACTCGAGTCCTCCCCGCCGGGAGCGGCTCGCCGTCGCGTCACGGAGCAAGATCATCGACCGCGGACCACGAGCCTCTCCTCACCTCCCCGCTTCAAACCACCCGCGTCCCGGAGCCCGGTCTCGTCGAGACCGGGACGCGCCCCAGACCTCGCCGTGAAAGGTCCGGGGACAGTGGACGCTTCGACGGAGCCCGGCTGGCCCGGCCCCACCGTTCGGACACGTACGTTCGCGTGACTCGCCTTCGCGGTGACCTCCCAGCTCGACGACGGCCCGACGGAGCAGATCTGCTGCTCGGGCCGAGCCGCCTATCGCTGCGACGGCACCGTGACCAACGCCTGCCGGGAGGACGCGCTCTGGCTCGCCGGCGAGCCAGAGCGCGTGGCGCTCACCGTGACGACCACCGCCGGCGCCGAGTACGACGGCATGATCGAGCCCGTGGACGACGGCGAGCCCCACCGCCCGAACGGCGCGTTCTGCGACCCCGTCTGTCGCGGCGCCTCCGAGCTCGTCGAGTTGCAGTAGGCCGAGCCGGCCCGCTATACCCGCGGCGTGCCGCCCCTCCCCATACTCAATGGACGCCGCTTCGGCTGTACCCAGTGCGGCAACTGCTGCATGGAGCCCGGCTACATCTTCATGACGTTCGTCGAGCTCGAGCGCATCGCCGCGCACCTCGGCGTCACCGTCGCGCGCTTCAAGACGGACTACGACGTCCAGTGGGACGCCAACAGCGGCCAGTTCGAGATCGACGCCACCGACGGCACCGGCTGCCCCCTCCTCACGAAGGATCGCGGTTGCTCCGTCCACGCCGTGAAGCCCGAGCAGTGCAGGACCTTTCCGTTCTGGGACGAGCTCCTCGACGACCACCGCGCGTGGGAGGACACCAAGCGCTACTGCCCCGGCCTCGACGCGAAGGGCGGCCGCCTCTACACCAAGGCCGAGATCCGCGCCCTCCAGTCCGGCGAAGGCACCACCTGACGGACACCTGATCATACATGCAGTAAACGCTTGCCGCTCGCACGGCGAGTCACTAGATCGTCGGTCCGGATGGTCACCGAAATCGAAGTCCGCGGGGCGCGTGAGCACAACCTCCAGGACATCACGGTCAAGCTCCCGCGGGACAAGCTGGTGGTCATCACGGGCGTGTCGGGCTCCGGCAAGAGCTCGCTCGCGTTCGACACCATCTACGCCGAGGGCCAGCGCCGCTACGTCGAGTCGCTGTCCGCGTACGCGCGGCAGTTCCTCGACCAGATGAAGAAGCCCGACGTCGACGCGATCGAGGGCCTCTCGCCCGCGATCTCGATCGAGCAGAAGACCACGTCGAACAACCCGCGCTCCACCGTCGGCACGGTCACCGAGATCTACGACTACCTGCGCCTCCTCTACGCGCGCATCGGCAAGCCCGCTTGCCCGAGCTGCGGCAAGCCCGTCGAGCGCCAGACCGTGCAGGACATCGTCGATCAGATCCTCGGCAACGAAGAGAAGACGAAGGTCATCCTGCTCGCGCCGATCGTTCGCGGTCGCAAGGGCGAGTACAAGAAGGAGCTCGATGGCCTGCGCCGCGACGGCCTCACGCGCGTGCGCATCGACGGCAAGACGTACGACCTCAGCGAAGACATCTCGATCGACAAGAAGAAGCGCCACGACATCGACGCCGTCGTCGATCGCGTCGTCGTGAAGCCGGACGCGAAGGGCCGCATCACCGATTCGATCGAGCTCGCGCTGCGCCTCGGCGAGGGCCTCGTCCGCATCAACTACCCGGACCAGGATCGCGAGGTCCTCACCTCCGAGAAGCTCGCGTGCCTCGACTGCGGCATATCGATGCCGGACATCGAGCCGCGCACGTTCTCGTTCAACAGCCCGCACGGCGCGTGCTCGAACTGCACCGGGCTCGGCGAGCTGTCGTTCTTCGACGAGGAGCTGGTGATCCCGGACCCGTCGAAGTCGCTCGCGGAAGGTGCGATCGCGCCGTGGGCCGGCAAGCAGGTCTGGTACGGGCCGGTCCTCGAGGCCGTCGCGAAGCACTACAAGAAGTCGGTCAACACGCCGTGGAAGAAGCTCCCGAAGTCCTTCCGCGACGTCATCCTGCGCGGCTCCGGCGACACCGAGATCCAGATCGTCTTCAAGGGCGACGGGCACCACTACAAGTACAAGAAGCCGTTCGAGGGCGTGCTCAACTCACTCGAGCGGAAGATGAACGAGACGTCATCCGACAACGTGCGCGACGGACTCTCCGAGTACACGACGATGCGGCCGTGCCCCGAGTGCAATGGCGCGCGGCTGCGCCCCGAGGCGCGCGTCGTGAAGATCGCGGACCGGCCGATCCAAGAGATCACGCAGCTGTCGATCAAGGAGGCCGCGGCGTGGTTCGCGAACCTCCAGCTCGAAAAACGCGACGCCGAGATCGCCGCTCGCCTGCTCCGTGAGATCGACGAACGCCTCGGCTTCCTCGTTCGCGTCGGCCTCGACTACCTGAACCTCGAGCGGCGCGCCGGTACATTGAGTGGAGGCGAGTCGCAGCGCATTCGCCTCGCGACGCAGATCGGGCGGTCTCTCGTCGGCGTGCTCTACATCCTCGACGAGCCGTCGATCGGGTTGCACCAACGCGACAACCAGCGCCTCCTCGAGACGCTCCAGCGCCTGCGCGATCTCGGCAACACGGTGCTCGTCGTCGAGCACGATGAGGAGACGATCCAGGCCGCGGACTGGGTCGTCGACATGGGGCCGGCGGCGGGGCGTCACGGCGGGATCGTGGTGGCGGAAGGCCCGCCGAAGGCCATCCTCGCGTCGAAGGACTCGCTCACCGGGCAGTACCTCTCGGGCGCGCTCGAGATCGACGTCCCGGACGAGCGGCGCACGC
>JAUHYN010000288.1 GCA_030426505.1 bacterium
TCTTCGCCGCTGAACGCGATCGACCGCACCGGGCCCGGCGGCACGCCGTCCGCCCCGCGGAAGACGCGCCAGGTGTCGCCGTCGAGTCGCGCCACGTGACTGTCGCCGCCGACCCAGATGCGCCCCGCGGCGTCCTCGACGATCGCGGTCGGGCGCCCGATATCCTCGAGCTCGACGCGCACGAAGTCGTCGCCCACGAGCTGGAACAGCCCGAGCCCGTCGCCGCTCACCCAGTGACGGCCGCGGGTGTCGAAGAGCATCGGGCTCAGGCGCACGTCGGGTTCGGGGGGTAACAGGTGCCGGACGACGACGCCGTCTCGGTGGACGTAGAGGCCGGTCCGCGTGGAGACCCAGAGCGTCTTCGTCTTCGGTTCGAACGCGAGGCCGTTCAGGCAGTCGTCGACGGCGATCGGATGCACGTCCTCGTTCGTGTAGCGGAGGACCTCGTCGCAGGGCCGCCCCACGACGATGCCGTCGTCGGCGCGGACGACGCCGTTGATGCTCGGGCTGCGCCCGCTCTCGAACTCGACGAGGTCGAACGGTTCGGGTGTGAGGCGCCAGAGGCCCGCGCCCGCGGTGCCGATCCACAGGTCGAGCTCGCGGTCTTCGAAGAACACGCGGATCGGCGCGGGCCACGTGCGCTCGAAGGTCGCTTCGATCGGTGAGGCCGCGGTCGCCATCGCGCGCGCGTCGTGGAAGTGGAAGACGCGGCGATCGAGCGCGAGCCAAGCGCCGCCGCGCGCGTCGAAGAACGGTCCGGTGACCTCGCGAGCGGGGGTCTTGGCGTAGTCGAAGACGAGGTGAGGCGCGTCGTCGCCGATTCGGAAGAGGCCGCGTCGCGTCGCGACCCAGGCGTTGCCTTCGCGGTCGGTCGTGACGTCGCCGACGCGTGCGTCGAAGGTCGCGAGGCTCCGCGGTGTGCCGTCGGCGGTGGTGTGGAAGAGGCGATCGGGCGTCGCGAACCACACGCCGCCGCGGCCGTCGCCGGTGGCGGCGGCGACGTCCCGCGCGACGGTTCGCCACGCGGTCGCGGTTCGCACGAGGAGCCGCTCGTCGACGTCGAGCCAGAGCTGGTCGTCCGACCAGATGACGTCCCGGATCGAGCCGGCGCCGAGGCGCGGGCCGTCCGCGGGGTGGCCGTCGGTGGAGAAGCGCTGGAGGCCGAGATCTTGGAGGCCGAGCCAGAGGTCGTGGTCCGGGCCGTACTCGACCTCGATGGTCCGGGCGGTGCGCAGGCCGTGCGTCAGGTCGAAGACCTCGAAGCGCCGCCCGTCGAACCTGGAGATCCCGCCGAAGGTCGCGATCCAGAGGAAGCCGACCTCATCCTGCGTGACGCTGAGCACGGAGCTCTGCGGCAGTCCCGCTTTGACATCCCAGCGGTCGACGCGGTGCCCGGGGACGCGGACGGTGGGCGTCTGGGCGGACGCGGTCGCGACGCACCCGATCAGGAGCGTGAGGGCGACCGTCGCCGTCGCGAAACGACGGACGTGTCCCGGCGCGTGCGTGCGCAATTCCAAGTCCCCAACGAAGCATACACACATCGATAGGGGATGCGAGGTGAGGGTTCCAATTTTGAGACCTTCGGGACCCGGGAGCGGGTCAAGACGCGCGGGGGGCCTACTGGAAGCGGATGGTCTGCACGATCGAGTGGCGCAGGCGGAGGCTGAACTGGATGAGCTCACCCTCGGCGCCGACCACGAGCGGCGACTGGGCGCTCGCGCGCTCGAAGACCAGGCGATAGGTCGCGGGACCGCCGCCCTCGCGGTCGATGAACGCGTCGAGCGCGCCGGTGCGCACCGCGATGACCGCGTTGCCCTGCTGGCCTTCGCTGTCGCTGCAGATCAGCTCGGACTGGTTGCCGACGATGCGGACGTTGACGCGCTCGAAGTTGTCGTTGCCCGACGCGACGTAGTCCCACGTGAACGTGAGGTCCTGTTGGGCGGGGCGCATCACGTCGATCGGCGCGTTCAGCAGCGCGTTGGTGTCGCCGCGCGGCGTGAGCTCGTACGGGACGTGGAAGCCGCGGAACACCCCGGGCTCCCAGTCGGGCCACGGGCCGTCGGTGTAGTCCGAGCCGTTGGCGGTGATCGTCACGAACAGCGGCTGTACCGGATCCGCGAGGACGGAGTGGTTGAGGAGCCGCCCCGGGACGTTCATCACACGCGTGACGACGTAGCGGCCGAGGTCCTCGTCGTACTGCGCGGAGAGGTCGTCGCGGATGCCGTCGTAGGTGTCGTAGTCGGTCACCATGATGGTGCCGAGGTCGACCTGGGGCCGGCCGATCACTGCGGGCGTCGACGTGACCGTGCGGACGACGCACGACTCGACCACGGTGTCCGTGTCGATCGGCGCGGCGATGCGCGGCGGCGCGAGGTCCGCGCGCCAGTCGAGCCCGCGATCCACGCCGGAGACGTCGAACACACGCAGCGTCGACGACGACGTACGCACCGTCGAGCCGCCTCGCAGGTCGTCCTCTTCGTAGATGTCCCAGAAGCCCGCGACCGTCACCTCGGGCTCGACGATCGGGCCGTCGAAGCCGCCGTCGCGGTTCCGCTTGATGCCGGGGAACGTGTACACGCTCCCGTCGAGCTGCGCCGCGCCGCCGTCGAGCGGGTAGGGCGGCCGCATGAACATCGGCGGCGCGTCCACCGGGTCCGGGTACTCGACGTCCGGCACGCTCTGGCAGAGGTTGAGTTCGGGGACGCAGGTCTCGAACCCTTCACACGCGGAGCAGAACTCGTTGACGCAGTGGGGGAGGGCGCCGCCGCAATCCGAGTCGCTGTCGCACTCCTGCACGCGCTCCTGGCCGGCCGAACACGAGCGGACGCAGGCGCCGAGGTAGCAGAGCTGGCCGGCCGGGCACTCGAGCGCGGACGAGGGCGAGTTCGGTTCGGTGGTCGAGCAGGGCGCCGCCTTGCAACCCGGCGCGGTGGCGAGGCCCACGACGAGGCCGCCGCTCGCCACGAACGTCAGCGTGGCCGCGACGGTGAGCGAGAGGTTCCGATTCCGTCCGTCCTTGTTCATGGGCGCGCCTCGTCGTTCAGTCCAGGAGCGTGTCGTCGCGGGTGACCCGCGTGTCGTCCTCGACGATGTCCTGTAAATCGTACGAGAAACGAAGCTCGGCCCCAACCTGCAGTCCGCTGACGTTGGAGATCGAGCCCAGCGGATACCCCAGCCACAGCGCCGGCTCGATGTACTCCGCGAACTTCCCGCGAGCGCCCAGATACGCAAAGAACTCGGTCCTTTGCGGCCCGGCGAACAGGCTGATGGCGCGGGCCTCGGCGAAGAATCCGACCAGATCCTCGAACGGGAGCACGCCGAACGACGCCCCGTAGGAAAGCGTCGCGAACGAGGTGCGCTCCTGGGCGCCCTCCACCGGCGTGAAGTAGTCCAGGTGCAGCTCCACGCCGAACTCGAACATGTCGTACTGCCACGCGGCGCTGGTGCCGAGGCCGAGCGAGGTCTTCTCGAGGAAGAAGGCGTACGTATCCGCGAAGTGGGCCTCGCGCGTGAAGTGCTCGGCCACGAAGTTCGTCAGCGGGATGCGGTGCTGCGGCGGCACCGGGACCGCCCACCGACCGCGCAGCGTGAGCACCGGCGCGCGCCCCTCGATCTCGGGGAGGTAGAAGCGCCACTTCGCCGCGAGCAGCGGGTTGCCCATCACGAACAGCGACGGCGCGCGCGGCAGATCGATGTTCACGTACTCGGTCGGCACCGTGACCTCGATCCCGAAGAAGCGTGTGATCGCGACCTGCCCGTCGAAGAACATCGCCGAAGCGATCGCCGACGCGCCGAGCTGCACCGTCGCCCACGAGAATCGGATCGCGCCGCCGTGCGCGATGTTGGGATCGTCGAGCGTGAGGCTCCGGAAGTAGGTCGGGATGTACGTGACCTTGCGCTGCGTGCGCGCCGAGAGGAGATCGCCGGAGTCCGTGACCACGACGTCCGCGCCGCCGCTCGTATCGGAGCCCTCCACCTTCGGCTGGTCCCCGGGCGCCGCCGTCGACGCGTCCGCGACCACCGGGCCCGGCGGGGGCTTGGTCGATTCCTCGCGCGGGCGGCTCGACTCCGGGAGTGAACCCGACCCCGATCGATCGCTGCCGTACTCATACGTGCCGACCGGCGCGAGCGTGCCTTCACCCGTGACCCGCGCGGGCGGCGGCGGCGGCTCGACCTTCTCGGTCGCGACGGGCTCGAGCGTCTCGACCTCCGCCTTCGCGGTGGCTGCGGCGGTCGCGGCGAACGGGATCGTGGGGACGCCGGAGAGGTCGCTGCTGTCGAGCTTCGCGAGGTAGGTCCGCGCGAGCGACGAGATCTGCGGGTTCGGGTTCTGGAGCGCCGCGACGAGGTGCCGGTGCGCCGACCACACGCGCATCCGGTAGCGCGTGAAGCGGACGGCGAGCGACGCGACCTTCGGCTGCACGCGATCCAGCGGCGGCAACCGCTTGTCGTCCTGCGTGGAGATCCGCGAGAGGCCCTTCCGCTTCAGGAGGCTCGCCGCCTTCTTCATGCGCGGCGCGTAGTACCGGTAGCCCCAGAAGTCGGCCGTCAGATCCTCTGCCGTGGGGGACGCGGCGCGGATGTCGAACCAGTGGGTCGTCTGTTCCTTGAGGACCGTGTTCGCGAAGCCCGTCCGCTCCACCAGCGTGAGCGTCACGCGCGCGCGCCCGCCGGACTTCGCGTTGGCGTCCGCGTGGACCACGTACCGGAACGTGACCTTCTTCTTGGGGCCGGCATCGACGATCTCGAACTCGTCCATGCGCTGATGCACGACGACCCCGTCCGGCGCGACGATCCCGGTGACGAAGGCCTCGTAGTCCTTCGCCTTCTGTTTGATCCGGTTGGCCGCGACCTCGACCGTGCGCTCCACGATGATCGTCCCGCCCGCCTCGATCGACATCTTCGCGGCGTAGGGCTCGATGGGCGCGAGGCGCTCCTTGATCGCCTCCTTCTCCGCGTCCGTGAGGGATTTGCCGGCGGCGGTCGCCGGGAGGAGGAGCAGGCCCTGCAGCGCGATCATCGCCCAAGCGAGGGGGTTCGAGCGCGGGTCCCGCAAAGTGTCGGGGATGGTAGCAGCGGCCCGAGACCGACCGCAACTCGACCGCGCTTGCCTCCCAAACGCCCGCCGGGCATGAGGCGACGCGATGAAGTTGTCGCTCTACACGGACGATCTTCGCGACGCCATGGCGGACGTCGTCGCGGTCGGCGTGTTCTCCGACGAACCGGATCGCGGGCTCGCGTTCGCGTCGCTCAACCGCGGACTCGACGGCGCGCTCGAGCGCGCTTGCCGCGACGAAGCCTTCAAGGGGCACTCCGGTCAGACGCTCGTCTTCAACGTCGCGGGCGGCATCGCGGCGACCCGCGTGGTGGTGTTCGGGTTCGGCGAGCGTAAACAGTATGGGGCGGAGCGCGCGCGCGCGTTCGCCGGTGCGGCGTCGCGCGTCGCGTCGCGCGTGCGGGCGAAGAGCCTCGCGCTCCAACTCACCGTCCCGGACGACGGCGTGGTCGACGTCCTCCAACTCGTCGGCGCGCTCGCGGAGGGCTCGGTGCTCGGTGCGTACGTCTACCGTGCGCACAAGACGGTCGAGCCGGGCGAGGACACGCTCGACGACGTGCGCGTGGCGTTCGTCGCCGAGGACGTGCAGGGCGTGAAGGGATCGGCGCTGCGTCGCGCGCTCGAGCGCGGCCAGCAGCTGGCGGACGCGACATTGTTCTCGCGCGACCTCGTCAACGCGCCGCCGAACGTGCTCACGCCGATCGAGCTCGCGGACCGCTGCAAGCGCATGGCGAAGATCGCGGGGCTGTCCTGCAAGATCCTCAACGCGCGCGATCTCGATCGCCAGGGGATGCACCTGCACCTCGGCGTCGCGAAGGGCAGCGACCACGAGCCGCGCCTGATCCACATGACGTACTCGCCCGAGGAGAAGTCGGAGCGCACCGTCGCGCTCGTCGGCAAGGGCCTCACGTTCGACGCGGGTGGCCTGTCGATCAAGACGAGCGAAGGCATGCTCGAGATGAAGTCGGACATGGGCGGCGCGGCGGCGGTCGCGGGCGCGATGATGGCGATCGCGAAGCTGAAGCCGGCGTGTGTCGTCCACGGGATCATCGGCGCGGCGGAGAACATGCCGGACGGTCGCGCGATTCGTCCGAGCGACGTCCTCCCGTCGAAGCGCGGGCTCACCGTCGAGGTGATCAACACGGACGCCGAGGGTCGCCTCGTCCTCGCGGACGCGATCGCGTACGCGCAGGACCAGAAGGTCGACGAGCTGATCGACGTCGCGACGCTCACCGGCGCGTGCATGGTCGCGCTCGGCAAGAAGACGGCGGGCGCGTTCGTGAACGACGAGCGCATGGCCGCGCGCCTCGAGCAGGCCTGGAAGGCGAGCGGCGAGTCGTTCTGGCGGATGCCGCTCGATCCCGCGCTCGACGCGCAGCTCGACAGCGACATCGCCGACGTGAAGAACCTCGGCGAGCGCTACGGCGGCGCGATCACCGCGGCGCTGTTCCTTCAGCGGTTCGTCGAGAAGCCCTGCGCGTGGGCGCACCTCGACATCGCGGGTCCGGTGCTTTCGGCCGAATCGGTCGACTACAAGACGAAGGGCGCGACGGGGTTCGGCGCGCGCACGCTCGCCGAGTACGTGATGATCGTCCCGAAGAAGCGCTGATCCGAATCGAATCGCGGTCCACGGTGGCCCTCCGAGCATCGCTTCGGTAAGGTCCCGCCCTCGCCTTGAACGAGCTCGGCCCCCTCCTGAGCTTCGCCCTGGTCCTGACGGTCGGTCTCCTCGGAGGCGAGGCCGCGGCCCGGCTGAAGCTGCCCCGCGTCACGGGATGGATCCTCACCGGCGTGGGGCTGCGCGCGATCTCGCTCCCGGTGCTGTCGCCGGAGCGGATGGAGGTCTTCGGTCCCTTCTCGCAGCTGGTGCTCGGCTACATCGCCTTCACCGTCGGTTCGCACCTTCACATCCGCAGCCTCTTCAACGCGCACAAGCGCCTGCTGCTCCTCGTGATCACGGAGGCGCTCGTCACGCCGCTCGTCGTGTTGTTCGCGATGCAGTCGATCGGTGGCCTCACGCTCGAGGAGGGCCTGCTGTTCGCCGCCATCGCGGTCGCGGGCGCGCCGGGCACCACCGTCATCGTGATCCGCGAGGCGCGCGCGCGCGGCGTCTTCGTGAAGACGCTGATCGCGGCGGTCGCGCTGATCGACATGGTGGCGGTGTGCCTGTTCGTGGTCGTGGAGGAGGAGCTCCGCGGAGGACCGGCGACCTACAGCCTCTTGTTGAACGGGCTCCCCGCCGTCCTCCGCACGCTCGCGATCGCGATCGGGATCGGGCTGGGCTCCGCGGGCGTGTCGATCGCGATGACCCGCGCGATCGTCGGTCCGCGGCTCCTCGGTGCGTCGTTGGTCGCGGCGATCCTCTTGTCGTGGGGCGTCGCGGAGTGGGCCGGCGTGTCGAGCATCCTCGCGGTGACGTTCCTCGGGGTCGCGCTCGCCAACCTCATCGCCGACAAGGAGCGCGCGGGCGAGGCGTACCTCAACACCTACGGCAGCGTGTTGTTCACCGCGTTCTACACGCTGGCCGGGATGCGCCTCGACTTCACCCACGTGTGGCCACTCGCGGGGTTGATCGCGGTGTTCTTCGTCGGGCGCCTCGTCGGCAAGTCGCTGTCGGCGTTCCTGTCGATGTCGCTCGCGCAGGCCCCGACGCGCGTGCGGTGGCTCCTCGGCCCCGCGTTGCTCCCGCACGGCGGCGTGGCGGTCGGGCTGATCATCGCGGTTCAGAACGACCCGAACCTCGCGCAGTACGGCGACGAGATCCTCACCGTCGGGTTGTCGGCGCTCGCGATCAACCAACTCATCGGGCCATCGGCGACGCGCTGGGCGTTGTTCAAGGCGAACGAGGCGGGGCTGGATCGTCCGCGCCTCCTCGACTTCATCCGCGAGCAGGACATCGTCGTCGGCCTCTCGGGGACTTCACCGAAAGAGACGATGCAGATGCTCGCCGAGCACCTCTTCAAGACGCACGACGTCCGCACGGATCTGAAGACATTCCTCGACGGCCTCCTCGATCACGAGAAGGAGGAGTGGTACCTCGGCGAAGGGCTCGCGATCCCGCACCAGCGGATCGAGATGGGCGAGGACATGGCCGGCGTGATCGGCTTGTCGAAGGAGGGACTCGACTGGGACACGCCCGACGGTCGCAAGGTCCACGCGGTCGTCCTACTCGCGAGCCCGACCACGCAGCGCGACCGCCACCTCGAGGTGATCGCGGCGTTCGCGCGCATCGTGTCGCGCGAAGCGAGCCTCCGCGATCAGTTCTACCACGCGAGCTCGGCGGCCCACGCGTACAACGTGCTGCACTCCGACGAGGCGATGGCCGAGTTCAACTACTTCCTCGAGGACGTCCTCGACGACGAAGAGGACTCCGCGGACGACGCAGAAGCGCGCGCCTGATTCGGTCGGTTCGCGTAGCGATCCGAGATCGCCGCGAAGACGCAGAACAACAGGAGGGAGCGCGACGTGAGGAGCGTCGCTTGGAGTTGGGAGATCGCGATCATCCCCAACGTCCCGGCGAGAAGCGACACCGGGATCCACAGCCGTTCCATCGCGCCGCGCGCCCGGAGGATCGCGCGCAGCTGAAGCCACACCACACACAGGACGAGCCACGTCGCTGCGACCAACCCGAGGACACCGGCCTTCACGAGCACCGTGAGCGGCGCGTTGTCGACGGCGGGTTGGAAGCCCTTCATGCGCGTGTTGCCGGGGCCGCCCTGTTGGTTTGCCCACGGTACGCGCAGCAGGGTCCCGAGGCCGTGGC
>JAUHYN010001413.1 GCA_030426505.1 bacterium
GTGTCGGCGTTGCTCGCGATCGTCTCGGGCGTCGAGCAGCCGGACTCGGGTTCGGCGCGGGTGGGGAGCAGCGTGAACGTGGGCTACTTCCCGAAGGACAACGCCCACTTCTTCGAGACGGACCTCTCGCTCATCGACTGGCTCAAGCAGTACACGACCGACGAGGAGGAGAGCTTCGTGCGCAGCTTCCTCGGGCGGATGCTGTTCTCGGGCGACGAGGTCCACAAGGCGGCGAACGTGCTCTCCGGAGGCGAGAAGGTGCGCTGCATGCTCGCGCGCATGATGTTGCAGGCGCCGAACCTCCTAGTGCTCGACGGCCCGACGAACCACCTCGACCTCGAGTCGATCACCGCGCTCAACAACGGCCTGTTGAAGTTCCACGGGACGATGTTGTTCGCGTCGAGGGACGTGCAGTTCGCGGAGTCGCTCGCGGATCGGATCATCGAGATCGACCGCGGGGCGTGGATGGACCTGAGCATGACGTTCGGCGAGTACCTGGCCGACGAGTCGCGCCTCGAGCGCCGGCAGATCGGCTCGTAGCGGGACCCGCGAGTCGAGGGCCCGGTGTGAACGGGATTGCCTCCGGGGCCCAGACCTGGTCTCGATCCCGGCGTATGCGATTCAGGACCCTCGCCTCGTTCCTCCTCATCGCGGGCTGCTCGACACCGCCGCCGCCGCCCGCGGATCCGGCGGCGCCTCCGCCTTCCGCTGCCGCCGCCGAGTCCAAGGCGCTCACCGCCGCGGACGCGGACGCGTTCGTCGCCGACGCCGAGAAGCAGCTCTTCGAGAGCTGGGAGTACGGCGCGCGCGTCGCGTGGATCAACTACACGTACATCAACGAGGACAGTGACTGGCTCTCGGCGAAGGCCGACGCCGAGTACACGCGGCTCGCGGTGCGCCTCGCGAAGGAGGCGGCGAAGTTCAACGACGTGAAGGCGTCGCCCCAGACCGCGCGCAAGCTGAAGATGCTCAAGCTCGCGCTCACGTTGCCGGCGCCGAGCCGCGATGGCGCGGCCGACGAGCTCGCCGAGATCACGACGCGCCTCAAGTCGACGTACGGGAAGGGCAAGGGCACCTTCAACGGCAAGGTCACGCCCGGGAGCGAGCTCGAGGCTTTGATGCGCGACAAGCGCGACCCGAAGCAGCTCCAGGAGATGTGGACGTCGTGGCGCAAGATCTCCGTTCCGATGCGCAACGACTACGCGCGTATGGTCGAGATCGCGAACGAGGGCGCGAAGGAGCTCGGCTTCGCCGACGTGGGCGCGATGTGGCGCTCGGGCTATGACATGTCGCCCGAGGAGTTCTCGGCGCTGCTCGAGAAGCTGTGGACGCAGGTCAAGCCGCTGTACGACGCGCTCCACTGCTACACGCGCGCAAAGCTCAACAAGAAGTATGGCGCGTCGGTCGTGCCGCTCGACCAGCCGATCCGCGCGGACCTGCTCGGGAACATGTGGGCGCAGGAGTGGGGGAGCATCTACGAGGTCGTCGCACCGAAGGGCGCCGGGGACATCGGCTACGACCTCACCGCGCTCCTCACGAAGAAGAAGTACGACCACCTGAAGATGGTGAAGACGGGCGAGGCGTTCTTCTCGTCGCTCGGCATGCCCGAGCTGCCCGAGACCTTCTGGAAGCGCTCGATGTTCCTCAAGCCGAAGGACCGCGAGGTCGTGTGTCACGCGTCGGCGTGGGACGTCGACAACAAGGACGATCTCCGCATCAAGATGTGCATCAAGGTCGACGCGTCGGACTTCCAGACGATCCACCACGAGCTCGGCCACAACTACTACCAGCGCGCGTACAACGAGCAGTCGCCGCTCTACCTAACCG
>JAUHYN010001414.1 GCA_030426505.1 bacterium
GTCCGCCGGGAGCGCCCAGTCCATGACCGCGCCGAACCAGCGCTCGGCGTTCTCGAGGTCGCCCTCTTCCACGAACACCACGCCCGCGAGGTACGCCGCGCGCGAGCCGAACGCGCTGTCGGACGGGACCGTCGCGAGCAACGCGCGCGCTTCGGTGAGCTTGCGGTCCGCGCGCAGCGCGAAGCCGACTTCGTACATCACCTTCGCGGCCGTCTCGGTCCCGGCGACGTTCTCGCCGCCGCGGTGCCGCCACAGGTCGTACAGCTCGAGGCGACGATCGAGGCGCTCGTTGCGCCGCGCGAGGTTGAACCACCGCGCCCCCGCCTCCGCCATCTGCTCCGGCGTGCCGCCGGCCTTCAGCGCGAGCTCGGCGTAGTGCATCGCGCCGATGTCCTCCGCGTTCGACGCGAGGATCTCGGACGTGAGCAGCAGCGTGTCGACGTACTCGGGGAGCTTCGTGAAGTTCGGGTCCGCGAGGCGGCCCATCAGCATCTCGAGCGCGCGATCCTCGTTCCCGAGCGCGCGCTCGATCTCCGCGGCGCCGAGGATGCGCCGCTGGTCGCTCTCGGACTCTGGGAGCGGCGGGATCGCCGGGCGCGTCCGGTAGAAGTCCAGCGTGTCCTTCAGCCGCTGCACCTCACGACGGATCTGGTCGTTGGGCATCGCGACGTCGTGCGCGCGCGCGGCCGAGGGTGCCAGGGACACCGCGGTGACGACGAGCGCGGTACGGACCAGCCGGTTGGGACGGAGGGGCGACGACAGTTTCCGCACGCGCAATTCTCTTTTAGCAAACTCCGGGCACGGAACGCACGTTCGTGATCTCACGTACAACTCCCCGATGAGTGGCCGGAGACCGACAAAAATGTCCCGAAAAATCGAGGATCTGGTGGTTTTTGCACGCTATTGACCCCGATCCGGTTCCCGAGGAGGCGCGCCGTCTCTACATGAACTACGCGCTCAGCGTCATCACGGCGCGAGCGTTGCCGGATGTCCGGGACGGCCTCAAACCGGTCCAGCGGCGGATCCTGTACGCGATGTACAACGACCTGAGGGTCGGGCCGGACGCCAAGCCCATCAAGAGCGCGAAGATCACGGGCGCCGTGCTCGGGTCCTACCATCCGCACGGGGACAGTGCCGCGTACGACGCCATGGTTCGCCTCGCCCAGGATTGGGTGATGCGCGCGTCGCTCGTCAAAGGACAGGGTAACTTCGGGTCGGCCGACGGCGACGGCGCGGCGGCCCAGCGCTACACCGAGGCGAAGCTCACCCCGATCGCGCTCGAGCTCCTCTCGGAGCTCAAGAAGAAGACGGTCCACTACCGCCCGACGTACGACGCGACGAGCGTCGAGCCGATCGTCCTCCCCGCCCGCTTCTGCAACCTGCTCGTGAACGGCGCGCAGGGCATCGCGGTCGGCATGGCGACGAGCATTCCGCCGCACAACCTCGGCGAGGTCTGCGACGCGCTCACGCTGATGATCGACGACCCGGACGTCACGCTCGCGAAGGTCCTGACCAAGATCAAGGGCCCGGACTTCCCGACCGGCGGAGAGATCGTCGCGTCGAAGGCCGAGCTCAAGCAGATCTACGGCACGGGGCAAGGCAGCTTGCGCCTGCGCGGCGAGTGGAAGTCGGAGCAGAAGCGCGGCGCCGAGTACATCGTCATCCACTCGATCCCCTACGCGCTCGATCGCAGCAACCTGATGGCGAAGTTCGGCGAGCTCATCTCGGCGCGCAAGCTCCCGGCGCTGATCGACGTCCGCGACGCTCGACGAACTGATCGCCGGGTCGCCGCTGTCCATCCGTCGCGAGATCGTGCTGCCGGTCGAG
>JAUHYN010000289.1 GCA_030426505.1 bacterium
AACGCCGTCCAGAAGGCGCGCGGTGCGTCCGCGAAGAACGCCGAGATGATCCTCGACCTGCCGACGAAGCGTGACCGGTCGAGGCCCTCGTGATACGCCGACCGCCATGGCAACCGAGCGATACGACGTCGTAGTGATCGGCGGCGGTCCGGGCGGATACCCCGCCGGCATCCGCCTGGGGCAGCACGGCAAGAAGGCCCTCGTGATCGAGCGCGAGAACCTCGGCGGCGTGTGCCTCAACTGGGGCTGCATCCCGAGCAAGGCGATCATCCACGCCGCGAACCTCCGTCACGAGGTCGAGGCGATGAAGAACATCTACTCGGCGGTCCCCGAGGTGAATGCGACCGAGCTGATGTCGTGGAAAGACGGCATCATCAAGAAGCAGCGCACCGGCATCGCAGGGCTCCTCAAGGCCAACGGCTGCGATCACAAGAAGGGCGACGCCACGATCGTCGGCCCGCATGCGCTCACGCTCTCGACCGGCAACGGCGGCGACGAGCGCATCGAGTTCGACAAGCTGATCATCGCGACGGGCGCGTCGATCATCGAGATCCCGCCGTTCCCGTTCTCGGAGCCGTTCATCGGTTACGCGCGCGACGCGGTCGCCTACGATCCGATCCCGAAGAACCTCGTCATCGTCGGCGGCGGCGTCATCGGCTGCGAGCTCGGCATGGCGTACGCGAAGCTCGGCGCCAAGGTCTCGATCGTCGAGATGCTCGACAGCATCCTCCCCGGCACCGACAAGGACCTCCTCCGGCCGATCACCAAGACCATGAAGAAGGTCGGCATCGAGGTCTTCACGCAGGCGAAGGCCGCCGGCTACGAGAAGAAGGGCGACGGCTGCGAGGTGAAGGTCGAGGTCGGCGGCGAGACGAAGAAGATCCCCGCGGACCGCGTCCTCGTCGCGGTCGGGTTCAAGCCGAACACGAAGGGCCTCGGGCTCGAGAACGTCGGCGTGAAGCTCGACGACCGCGGGTGGATCCAGGTCGACACGCAGTGCCGCACCAGCGTCGAGCACGTGTTCGCGGTCGGCGACGTCACCGGCCCGCCGCTCCTCGCGCACCGCGCGACGACGATGGGCGAGGTCGCCGCCGAAGTGATCTGCGGGAAGCCGTCGGCGTTCGATGTCGTCGCGATGCCGCTCGGCACCTTCACCGATCCGGAGGTCGCGGTCGCCGGCCTCACCGAGGCGCAGGCCAAGGAGCAGGGCTACGACGTCCGCACGGGCGTCTTCCCGATGGCCGCGCTCGGGCGCGCCGGCGCGATGAACGCGACCGAGGGCGTGGTGAAGGTCGTCATCGACGGCACCACCGACGTCATCCTCGGCGTGGGCATCACCGCCTACAACGCGTGCGACCTGATCGCCGAGGCGTGCCTCGCGCTCGAGATGGGCTCACTCGCCGAAGACCTCGCGCTCACTGTGCATGCGCACCCGACGCTCGCCGAGGGCCTCATGGAGGCCGCGAAGGCGGCGCGCGGCGAGGCGCTGCACATCCTCAACAAGCGCGAGCGCCCCTCCGCGAAGTCGGGCGAAGCGCGCGCGCAGTGAGCAAGCGTCCGCTGGAAGTGATCGAGCTCGACCGCGTGCGTTACGCGGCCGGGCTCGAGCTCATGGAGGCGCGCCTCGCGCAGCGCATGAAGGACGAGGTCCCGGATGCGCTCTTCCTCCTCGAACACGACCCGGTGATCACGATGGGTCGGCGCGCGAACGCCGACAACATCGTCGTCCCCGCCGAAGCGCTCGCGGCGCGCGGCGTCGAAGTGTTCGAGACGGGCCGCGGCGGCGACGTGACCTACCACGGGCCCGGTCAGATCGTCGGGTACCCGGTGATCGACCTGAAGCCGGACCGCAAGGACGTGCGCAAGTACGTCTGCGATCTCGAACACGTGATGATCGACGTCTGCGCCTCCTACGGCGTGAAGGCCGGTCGCGTGGACGGCTTGATCGGGACGTGGATCGACGAGCGCCGAAAGATCGGCGCCATCGGCGTACGCATCTCGAAGTGGGTCACGAGCCACGGCTTCGCGTTCAACGTCAGCACCGCGCTCGACGCCTTCTCGCTGATCGTGCCGTGCGGCATCCGCGACAAGGGCGTGACGTCGCTGTCGCTGGAGCTGGATCGGGAGATCGATCCGAAGCAGGTGCGTGGGCGCCTGATCGAGGCCTTCGAGGCGCGCTTCGGCGCCGAGCGGATCGCGTACTAGCCTCGCGCCGGTTCGGCCAGGCGCCGAGTTAACCGGCCGCCTTCACCTGCTCGAGGAAGTTTCGGGCAAGGCGTCGGATCTTGAACTGCCAGTTGTAGATGACCTGCACTTCCACGCCGAGGATCCGCGCCGCCTCAGTGGGATCTCGCCCGTCGTGGAACGTGTAACGCCATACGAGCCTCCCGCGCTCGGGGAGCGCACCCTCGAGGTGCCGCCCGAGATCGGTGGCGACCTGCTGTTCCGCGAGGTGCTCCTCAGGGGAGGGTTCCGCCGACGCCGCATTGAGGTCGTCGATCTCGACCGCGGTCAAGTGTCCCCCGCGCTTCTGCGCGGTGATCCGCCTTAGCCTCGAGATCGCCTCGCGCTCCGCGACGATCGCGACGTAGCTCTCGAGTGATAAGCCGCGCTCCGGATCGTAGGCGAGGAGGCGCCGAGCCCCATCGCTCACGAGATGTACCCAGACGTCCTGACTGATGTCGTCCGCGAGGTCATAGTCGACGGTTCCGTTGGGCGCGCGCAGCACCGCGCGCACCTTGGCTCGGACGACGACCAAGAGACGAGCGACGAGTTCCTGAGTCGCCGCGCGGTCCTCGCGCAGCGCGCGGCTTACGAGCAGCGCGTCTGCCCGAGGATCGAACGGCGGCGATATCACGGACCAGCCCACACCAGAGGAGATACATCCGTAACGGTCTTCGCCCCTTCGTTGATGTCGACGAGGAGATAGGCGTCGACCTGGGACCAGTCCGAAAAGTCGATGTCGTTCTGAATTGTCACCGTGATTTTCCGGTACTCGCCAGGGTGCCACGGCGCAGGACTCACCTCGTCGAGGTCCACGAAGAAGGTCTGAACGCCTTGATTCGTCGGACCCTTGAGCGCGAGCGTCGGGGACGTCATCGTGGTGGTCTGCGCAAAATCAGGATTGAGATCCGCGTAGATCCGAAGCGTTCGGGGCGTGAAGAGCAGGTCGATCACCTCGCAGTGCGGGCACCCACCACCGAACGGCTGCGGTCCGAGAGAACCGAGTGAGTAGCGATCCGTCGTGGGCGCGTCCGGACAGTTCGTCCCGCACGCCGAGGCGGGTATTGCGGTGACCGTGCCGCTGTTCTGTACGCAGCTCGTGTCGCTCGCGATGGGGACCGAGACTGGTGCGCCGCCCGCGGTCGCGCACTGCGGGATGACGTGGCCGGTGGCATCGAGGGTCTCGAGTCCGCACGCGGCGAGCGGCGCCGCGCATACCCATAGAAGGTCTGCTGGTATCGGCTCATCGCCGTACTGCGTGCGTGCGCAGTTCACGAGGTCCGGGCACTGCGCGAGGGCGGTGTCGAGTCGCCCGACGTGGATCCGGCGCACCGGCGCGCCGGTCGCGGAGGTTCGGCAAACGTCGATCCCCGTCAGGTGGAGAAATCGACCGACGCCGAACGCATCGAACGGCGCTCGGTTCGTCGCGATAAGCGTGTGTTGAATGTGAGCTCCTGCCGACGCGCCAATGATCGAACTCATCGAACTCCCGCTCATCGTCGATGGGAGCGTGACGCTCGACGGGGGCGTCGTCGTACACTGCGATGGAGCGGGTGCCGCCGCGGGGTGAGCCACGATGATGTGCTGCCCGGGCGCGACGAGGGGTGCCTCCGCGGCCGCGATACTCGCGCTCGCGGGGTTGTGGCGGGCGTCGATGGCACTGGTGGCGAACGCGAGTCGATTCGTCCCACCGAGCGGTGCCTGACGGCACGAGTCGAGCCGGTGCCAGTGACCGGGCAGGAACCACTCGTCGGGGCCAAGTGACTGAGTCGAGCACGAGTGTGTCGCGCTGTACGTGGGCGGAAACGTCCCCGGCGCGATCTCGAGCGGACGATTCCCCGCCGCCACCGAGACGAAGACCGGTCTCACGCCCGTGGCGTCGAGTCGCGCCGCATTATCGAGCATGTAGCGCACGCTCTCGCCGAATGGATCCTCCCAGCTCGAGCAGGTCCCCGCGGTGATGACCGTTCTGCGGGACAGCTCGGGTGGCGAACCCATGCTGAAGTTGATCACGGAGGCGAGCGCCGATGCGGTTGGCCCGAACAAGAGATGGTCCAAAGAGCGGGTGACTGCCTCCGAGGTCGCAACTCCAGCCGAGTCGGTCGCCTTCACATCGATGATACGGGCCTCCTTGCTCACCTGACGCGCGACGATTCCGACCACCGTTCCATGATCGTTCTTTACAGGGCCCCCGCCGAAGTTGGCGGTGTCCGCCACGCCGATCGCGGTCGATACGGCGGGGTCGATCCCCGTATCGATGATCCCGAGGTCGACCAATGGCGTTTCGGTGGGGGGCAGCGCGCTCAACACGGCGTCGGGCAATCCGAGCCGGCGCGTGTGCCACGCGAGCATGTCCTGGCTCGGAGACGCCTGAAGGCTCATCGTCGAGAAGTCACATTCGCGGCCGACGTAGAACAGGTCACTCGAGACGTTCGTTACGTTGGCGACGAGCTCGCGCGTCCACTCCACCGCGCTACAGGCGCCGAAATCGCTCAGCGTGTACTCGGCCTCAGTTTCCTCACCCACGAACCAGATGCGAAGGAAGCGCAGATGGCCGTCGGCGCGGGGTTCGAACATGGTGTGCGGAGGCAGTACGCTTTCGGCCATGACCCTAATGGGTTCGCCGGGGCACGCTTTGCCATTGCAGAACCACTCATCCGTCGCCGCGATTTGACCGAGGTCTTCCCTGAGTTGCGAGAGGAAGCCCAGGTCGTTCCACTGTACTTCGAGGTGGAGCGGGACATCGATGAAGATTCGATCGGAGCGACACGGGCGCATCTGAGGAGGGTCGACGGTCTCTACCAGAGACGCATTCGACGAGATCGGTTCGTTTCGCAAGGGCATACAGCCCGTAATGGCCAAGGCGATCACCGCCAGCATTGAGTTCCGTAGCATTCGTCACTCCTTCTCGCTCATGAATCGGACCCGAGTCTTGAAGTGCTGGGTCTCGTTGTTTGGGGCCTTCGTGGGATCCAGCGTATCCGGCAAAAGGCGCGATCGACTGACCAACACGTGGACCGTGTATATGCCGGCGCCATGGCGAAATAGCTCGGCCGCGGGGATCTCGAGATGCCACGCTCCTTCGCCGGTCTTCTCGACGTACTCATCGATCGCAGTCCGACGCGCCGTTCCGTCGGGGCCCTCGATGAAGAGGGCGAACATGGTGGCGTCGTTTCGCGTTGCGCGCGCCGGCGCGAGCACCAGCTCGAATTGGTTGTCGGCACGGAAGATGGCCCCTTCGTCGGTGGGGCCGCGCAGCCGGGCCTCGCCGCCGAACGGTCCACGCAGGGTGTACGAGACGAGGTCGGGCTGGGCCGGGACGAGAAGGAACAGCGCCGCCGCCGCGGCCGCGAACGCACCCACCGCGACGGCGACCCATCGACGCGAGCGCCGCGGCGTGAGGGCTTCGGTGGCTCGTGTGACCATCTGTTCGGGCGGAGAGTCTGCGAGGTCCGCAGCGAAGTCGCGGCACTCTCGGCATCTCACCAGATGGGCCTCGACCACGGAGCGCTCGCTCTCGTTCATCGTGCGGCGCGCGAGCTGAAGGAGGACGTCGACGTCTGGGTGATCGTCTCGCGGTGCGTCTTGTCCCGGTGCGCGTCGCAACATCGCCTCCACGTCTTCGTCGCTCATCACGAGCACCCCATGACATAGAACGAACGCCAGCGCTCGCTGCTGCGCTCGCGCTGTTCCGTGACCACCGCTCGGAAGGCCGAGATGGGATTCTCGGCGCCGCCTGCCGCGTAGAACTCCTCGATGAAGGCGCGTGCCTCCGCATCGTCGATCTGGTTGAAGGTCGCGAGGACGGTCCGCGTCCCGGCGAGGATGAATGCGTCCGGAAGGCCGAGGACGAAGCGTCGACCGGCCGGCCGCGCGCTGCCCGTGCGACAGCCGTTGAGGACAGCATTGGTCACGTGCGGTGGATCGGCGAGGAGGTCTGCGAGGGTGATCGAGCCGCCCTTCGCGAGTTCGAGGCGCGCCTGCCACGGATCGCTAGGATGAAGCTCGGCGTGCCCCGCGAAGTGAAAACGTACCGCCTCGCCGAGCGCAGGCCATACCACCTCACGTGTGGCGGCCGGACCTTCGAGGAGCGTCGAGCCCTCGATGCGCGCGGCTACCGCGCGTCCTTCACTCCGCGCGGCGAACAGGTTCGACGAGGGATCCGCCACGATGAGCGCGCCCGTCCTGCTCGGGTTCGTGTCGGGCGGTCGGAGCGCCGCTGCGAAGGGCAACAGACTGACCGAGGCGTCGTCCGAGACCGCCTCCACGGCGGTGAGGAAGTCTCGCTCCCGATCGGCTTCGCTCAACACGAACACCAAACTCGCGGCGCCTCGCAGCGCGCGCCACGCTGCGAGCGAGTCCGGATTCGCTACGTGCGTGATGGCTCCGCGTGTGATGCGAAACGTACGCGTCGATGTCACCGTGGCGTCGGGAATCGCATCGATGCCCGTTGAGCTCCTGATGTATCGCGCGATCAAGACGGCGTTCTCGGGGAGCGCTCCCTGCACGTCTTCCGCACGGACGCGAGCGGGGCTCTTCCCGACGTCGAGGTCGGCGTCGCGCGCGAGCGCATCGAACGTGCGCGCGACTTCGGCCTCCGCTTTCGCGATCCGCGCGCGGTGGGCTTCCAGATCTTCGGTGGGAACGACGCGGGTCGTTTCGCGAAGGCGCTCGACCTTGCTTCTCGCCGCGAAGAACGCGTCGCGCTGCTGGGCCCGACCCGCCCCGGCCTCGAGCGAGAGGCGCTCGCGTCGCGCACTCACGGCGAAGCTCCACACGAGCTGCGTGTGCGCGCGCTCCGCCGTCTCGAAGGCCGCAGCCGCATCACCCGCCCGAAGAGCAGCCTCGATTGCGAAGTCGTAGAGCGCCGCACGTTCGTCGAAGAAGGACGCGCGTACGCGGTGGATATCGGTGGCACGTACCAGGATCTCCAGCGCGTCGATCGCGAGATTGAACTCGGCCCGCGCGCGTTCCGGCTCGGAGGCAGTGAGGGCACGTCCCAAGAGGAAGTGGGCGCGCCACGTCTCGTCGGAGGGCCGCCCGCCCGCGAGTCGCTCGGCGAGATCGCGCGCGCGTTCGGCGGCGCGGAGTGCATCTCTCGGAGCGCCCCGGGCGAGGGCGAGTCGAGCGCGCATGAGATCCGCGAAGGCGTCCGCATAGCGGGGGTTCGTCTCTCGTGACGCGTCGAGCGTGTCGACGTATGACGTGGCCTTCTCGATCTCGCCGGCCGCGAGACTCAACCAAGCGAGGTTGCCGAGGGCAGCCAACTCGACGTCATGCATGTCGAGTTCACGTGCGAGTCGGAGCGCCTCCTCGAGGTCGGTGCGCGGGATGTTCCAATCCGTCGGGAGATCGCCGCGGACCATCGCGCGCGCGCGAATCCACCCACGGTCGTTGAGGTACGGCGGACGTTCGCGGTCGGGCGCGGCTTCGAAATAGCTCGCGACGCCGCCGATCCGCTCCGAAGCTCGATCGTACATTCCCAGATCGTCTTCCCGCACGGCCAGGGCGTTCTCGGCGAATGCGAGCTCCGCGTCGTCCCCCGTCCGGCGTGCGAGACGCGCGGAGCGCTCGAAGGCCGCGATCGCTCCGCGGTAGCGGCCGATATCGTAGGCCGCGTAGCCTCGCATCAGCTCCGCCCGAGACTCACCCGCTATGTGCTCAGAGCGCCGCGCGAGCTCGATCGATCGTCTTACGAGGGGCTCGACCGCCGCGTAGTCGTGTTCGCGGTACGCGTAGTAGGCGGCAGCCGAGAGTGCGTCCGACGCGATCGTGAGAATCCCGTGCTCCTCCGCGACGGCCGCGCGGTCGCGCTGCACCCGACGATAGCCGTCGACATCGCCGCCCCGGGCCAGCATTCGCGCGAGCTCGAGGGCGGCGTCGAGACGCTCCAGCGTCGTCGTCGAGGAACGAACGAGCGCCGCGAGCTTCGTTGTCGCATCCGCGTGAATGCGTGCTCGGCCGACGGAGCTCCATTCCGCGGGGACGATCTCCACCCGGAAGCGATGCTCCGCGGCGACGAGCGTTGCAGATGCGCCGACGGGGAGCGCGATCGGCGGGAGCCAACCGAGCGTCCGACCATCGCGCGCCTCGGTGCGCCGGAACGCGAGGCGCTCGCGCCCCCACGGACCCTCGAGGGCCACCGTGGGCATCCCGCCGCGCCAGGAGAGCCGAAAGGGCGCCTCCACCTCCAGGAGGTGTATGGTCTCGTCACCCTTATGGCGCTTGGCGCGGTACCCGAGCACCTGCACGTCCTCCGACGGCGGCACGTTGGGCGCTCGATCATCGCGGGGGCAGGCGATGAGGTGGATGGTCAGAATCGTCATGCACAGCACGGCGCACGCCCTATTTGGGCGTGGCACGAGGTGCGGACTCGGCGACGTGGACTTCACGCCGCCGAGGGTAGGACCTCCGCCGCAGAACATCTCTACGCAGGGGGGCTGTCGTTCCTTTTTTCCTTCTACTTTTTTTCAGCAGCCCTGCGGGTCGAGCGCGCAGTGCGCACGGTCGACCCCCTCGTAGCTCCAGGCCTTCCCCACATCGACCACGCCGCTCCCGATGATCCCGAGGTCGCTGACCGGTCCCGCTCGCT
>JAUHYN010001415.1 GCA_030426505.1 bacterium
GGGCGGTAGGTCCGGCGTCGCGCGCAGGTCCCCGAGCGGCGCGAGCTCCCGCACGGTGAACAGCGGCGAATGCACCACACGATCGCCGGGCTTCTGCTCCGCGAGGACCTTGGCGCGCGCGTCCGTCATCGCGTCGGCGGTGATCGGATCCGGCGCGGGCCTCAGCGTCACCCAGAGATCGGCGAGCGCAGCGATCGCCACGATCGCCGCCGACGTGATCACGGCGCGATTCATCCGACGGCTCGCGTGACGACGCTACTCGAGTCCCGCGGCGGAGCGACCGGCGCGGCGCGAGTCTGCGGACCGTACCGCTCGTGCCACAGCTCCAGCGCGAGGATCGTCCACAGCGGCTTGCGGTGATCCGCGACGCCGGCCTGGTGCTCCTCGAAGAGCCGCGTGACCTCCGCCGGATCGAGCAACCCCTCGCGCGCGATCTTCGGCGCGGCGAGCAACGACGACGCCATGTCCTTCAGCGGCCCACGCAGCCACATCCCGATCGGCACCCCGAAGCCCTTCTTCGGGCGGTCGATGATCTCGTCCGGGAGCCACGGTCGCACCGCCTTCTTGAGGATGTGCTTGGTGGTCATGCCCGACACCTTCATCGAGCCGGGGATCGCCGTCGCGAGCTCCACGACGTCGCGGTCGAGCAGCGGCGCGCGCACCTCCAGGCTGTGCGCCATCGACGCGCGGTCGACCTTCGTGAGCACACACCCCGTCAGGTACAGGCGCGCGTACTGGTAGACGGCCTGGTCATCGGCGTCGCGGGCCCCGCTCCGATCCCGGAACGAAGCGATCGTCGCGTACGGCGACTCGAACATCGCCGCGTCGCGCACGCCCTCCGCGAGTACCGCCGACAGCTCGTGCGGCATGAACGAACCCATCCACGCCTGGTGACGGAAGTCGGGCGAGAAGCCGATCCCGTCGAGGAACTTCTTCACCTTGAAGTCGAAGCTGAAGTTCTTCCGCGAGACGGGCAGCAGCGAAGCCACGCTCCGCGCCGCGCTCCCCACGCGCCGCTGCGCCCCGACGCCGAGCGCGCGATCGAGGTACCGCGCCACGCGGTCCGCCTGGAAGGTCGGGTAGCCGAGGAACAGCTCGTCGCCGCCGTCACCGCCGAGCGCGACGGTCACCTGCTGCCGGACGAACCGCGACAACAGGTACGTCGGGATGATCGAGCCGTCGCCGAGCGGCTCGTCCATCACGTCCGCGACCTCGGGGAGGATGTCGATCATCACCTGCGGCGACAGGCGCTCGGTGTGATGCACCGTCCCCACGTAGTCGGCGACGCGCTGCGCGTGCGAGCTCTCGTCGAATGACTTGTCCTCGAACGTGATCGAGAAGGTCTGGATTCGATCCGGCGGCACGAGGTCCGCCATCGCGGCGACGATCGTCGACGAGTCGATCCCACCGGAGAGCAACACGCCGAGCGGGACGTCCGCGATCAGCCGACGCCGCACGCCCTCGCGGATCCGATCGCGGAGCATCGTCGCGATCTCGTCTTCGTTCTTGCCCGCGATCGCGGCCTCCTCGGGCGTGCCCGAGAACCGCATCTGCCAGTACGTCTCGTGGCGCATCCGCCCCGAGGTACGATCGAAGACCACGTACGTGCCGGGCAGCAGCTTCGTGGCGTCCGCGTAGATCGTGTGGTCCTCGGGGAGGCACTCGTACGTGAGGTACTGCGCGAGCGCGCTCGGGAGGACGTCGCGCACGAACTCCGGGTGGCGAACGATCGCCTTGAGCTCGGAGGCGAACAGCAGCGTGTCCTTCTTCTCGCCGACCCACCCGTAGTAGAGCGGCTTCTGGCCCATTCGATCGCGCGCG
>JAUHYN010000290.1 GCA_030426505.1 bacterium
CCCTCGAGCGATGGAACCCGACGAGATCATCGTGGTTTTGGTGACGGCCCCGCCGGAAGAAGCGAAGACGATCGCGCGCGGCCTCCTCGAAAGACGCGTGTGCGCCTGCGTGAACGTGATCGCCAACATCCGCTCCGTGTACCGCTGGGAGGGCGAGGTTCAGGAAGATTCAGAGGCGCTCCTCGTCATCAAGTCGACGCGCGGCCGCTTCGAGGATCTGAAGACCGCCGTCGAGCTGCTCCACCCTTACGACGTCCCGGAGGTGCTCGCGTTGCCGACCGCCGCAGCGAACGCCGCGTACGCCGCGTGGGTGAGGGAGGAGACGTCGTGAGGCGCCTCTTGATCTGCGCGGGCGACCGCGAGCTCACGCGGTTCATCGCGGAGTCGATGCTCGGGCGGTCCGCGTCCGAACCCCCGCGGCCCGACGACACCTGGGATGTCGCGCGGGCGCACACCGGCCTCGAAGCGCTCACGCTGGTCGAGTACGGCGGGCGGCCGTTCGACTGCCTGCTGCTGGGCCCGGGCCTCCCGGATCAGGAGGTCATCGAGGTCGTGTCGCGGATGCGCACGCTCGACGTCACGAAGGACGTCCCGATCTTCTTGATCGTGGAGCGCGGGCGCGATCCCCACTCGCGGCGCATCGCGACGGAGCGCTACCAGGTCGCGGGCTTCCTCGAGAAGCCGGTCACCGCGGAGGCGCTGCACCAGACCTTCGAGGGCCTCGAGCGCAAGCGCAGGATCCTCCTCGTGGAGAGCCGCGAGGAGACGGCGGAGCGCTACGCGAGCGCGCTCGAGGGCGCGGGCTACGCGGTCGAGACCGCGACGACCGGGCGCGCAGCGTTGGATCGCGTGCCGCGGCTCGCGCCGGACCTCGTCGTCTCCGCCCTCACGCTCGAGGACGCGCACGGCGTGGAGATCTGCGTCGAGCTCAAGCAGACGGCGACGAAGAAGCCGGTCCGCGTGGTGCTCTACGGTCAGGTGTCGGCGCTCGCGAACACCGAGATCACCGAGAACACGCACCGCGCCGACGACTTCGTGCAGGCGCCGTTCGACGACGAGCTCCTCGTCGAGCGCGTTGGGATGTTGATAGGGCGCGGCGGCAAGGAGAAGCCGCGGCGGCGACGCAAGAGCCTGCGCGGCGCCGCCGTCGACCTCGACCGCACCGAGGACAAGACGGAGCAAGGGATGCACGCGGTCGAGGGGACCTCGCCGGGGCACAAGAACATCCCTCCGCCGTCGGCCTCGCCCGCCCCCTCCGGACCGGCACGGCGCTCGACGCGGCGGGTGCCGTGCAACATCTCGATGCGGGTCGCGGGCGGCGGCGGCACACACACCTCGAAGACCCTCGACATCTCCCACGGCGGCATCTTCCTCGCGACCGACGAGGCGCTCGAGATCGGGACGCGCCTGGAGATGACCTTCCAGATCCCGGGCAACGAACACGTGGTGTCCGCGGTCGGCAAGGTCGCGTGGCAAGGCGGCGGCGGCGTGGACGGCGGTCGCGCGGGCGTCGGCGTGAAGTTCAGCCGCATCGACCCGAAGGACCTCAAGTTGATCGTCGACTACGTGAACCGCGTCTCGCGCGTGGTCTACTCCGCGACGTGAACCGCGCTCGCCTCCGCGCGCCATTCGTTCGAATGGAACAGTGGCGCTACCGTCGCCGGCTCGAGGCGAAGCGCACCGACGCCGTATCGGTGCTCGGGATGGATCTCTTCGTCCCCGACACCGTGCTGGATCCCGCCGCCTTCAAGACCGGCCCCTGCCTCGCGCGCGCGCTCGCCGCACACGTGTCGCCGGGGGACGCGGTGCTCGACGTCGGGACGGGGAGCGGCGTCGTCGCGCTGTACGCGGCGCAGCGCGGCGCGCGCGCGTGCGCGACCGACCTCAACCCCGCCGCCGTGCGCGCCACGCGCGTGAACGCGATGCTCAACGGACTCGAAGTCGACGCGCGCGAGGGCGATCTCTTCGCGCCCTTCGCGGAGCGGCGCTTCGCGGTCGTGACATTCAACCCGCCTTTCTTCCAGGGCGACGCCGACGGACACCCGCTCGACCTCGCGCTCAAGGATCGCCCCGGCCTCCCCACGCTGCGGCGATTCGTCGCCGCGCTCCCTTCGATGCTCGAGCCGGATGGGATCGCGCTCGTCGTGGGTTCGACCAACGGGGCGATGGATGCGATGCGCGCGTGTTACGAAGGGTTCGACGTGACGTTGGCGCGCGCAGAGGAGCGGTGGTCCGAGCGGCTGTTGGTGGACGCCTTGCGGGTGCGGTCGTGAGGCGCGCGCTGTTCCTGATGGGCGCGCTCCTCCTCGGGTGTCCGAAGCCCGCGGCACCCGCGCGCACGGATGGCTGGGTCCGCGTGAAGGACGACGTCTACCGCAACGGCGACGCGTTCGTGTACGTGCTGAAGGCGAAGCGCGACCTCGAGCGCGGGCTCCCGGGGATCGCGTTCGGCGGCGCGAGCGGCCCGCGCTTCGGGCTGCTCGGCGGCTACTACGCGCCGCAGCTCCTCGCGCCGGACTCGGCGCTCGACTACGAAGCGGAAGTGCAGACCGGCGAAGTGCTCCGCGTCCGCCTCGCGCACGAAGACGGCCCCGGCCTCGCGGTCGACGTCGCGCTCACGCCGAAGCACGCGGTCGAGGCGCGCGTCATCGGCAGCGCGGTGATCGCCGCGCCCGCCGACCGCACGGAGGTGCAAGGCTTCCTCGGCGACCGCCCGTCGTTCCTCACGGAGGTGAGCTCCGGCGACGAGGCGCAGCTCGTCACGCCCCGGGCGGACGTCCTCGAAGTCGTCGCGCGGGACGGCGGGCGTTGGCGCATCGAAGCCGCGTGTCCGCGCTCGCGCCTGTTGAGGCCCCGCCCGACCGGCTCCACGAGTGTCTTCCTCCTCGCGGTGGGGCCGGACCCGCTCCTGACGGACTCGGTCTACACCACCGAGGGCGCCGACGCTCGGCACGCCGACTTCGACGCATGCGGTCGAAGCGCGACCAGCACGATCACGTTTGCGCGCACGGGCGGGTGACGCTAAGCCAGGGGCCATGTTCGACGCCGCGAAGGAGATCTTCTCCGCCCAACTGAAGGAAATCGAAGAGGCCGGGCTCACCAAGAACGAGCGCGTGATCGGCTCGCCGCAGGGCGCCGACATCAAGGCCGAACCGGGCGGCGACGTCCTCAACTTCTGCGCGAACAACTACCTCGGCCTCGCGAACCACGAGGTGTTGTTGAACGCCGCGAAGGAGGCGCTCGACGCGTACGGCTACGGCCTGTCGTCGGTGCGCTTCATCTGCGGCACGCAGAAGCTCCACAAGGCGCTCGAGGCGAAGGTCGCCGAGTTCCTCGGCACCGACGACACCATTCTCTACTCGAGCTGCTTCGACGCGAACGGCGGGCTCTTCGAGACCATCCTGGGCCCGGAGGACGCGGTCATCTCCGACGCCCTCAACCACGCGTCGATCATCGACGGCATCCGCCTCTGCAAGGCCGAGCGCCACCGCTACGCGAACAGCGACATGGCCGAGCTCGAAGAGAAGCTGAAGGCCACGCAGGACAAGCGCCTGCGCCTCGTCGCGACCGACGGCGTCTTCTCGATGGACGGCACCTACGCCAAACTCGACCAGATCTGCGACCTCGCGGACCGCTACGGCGCGATGGTGATGGTCGACGACAGCCACGCCACCGGCTTCGTCGGCAAGACCGGCCGCGGCACGCCGGAGCTGTTCGGCGTGCAGGGCCGCGTGGACGTCATCACCTCCACCCTCGGCAAGGCGCTCGGCGGCGCCTCCGGCGGGTTCACCACCGGGCGCCAGGAGATCGTGGATCTGCTGCGCCAGCGCTCGCGGCCATACCTCTTCTCGAACACGCTCGCCCCGCCGATCGCGGGCGCGTCGATCGCGTGCCTCGACATGCTGAGCGGCACCACCGAGCGCCGCGACAAGCTCGAAGCGAACACCGCCTACTTCCGCGAGAAGATGGGGTCGCTCGGCTTCGAAATCACCGCAGGCACGCACCCGATCGTCCCCGTGATGATCGGCGACGCGCGCGAGGCCGCCGACATGGCCGACCGCCTCCTCGCCGAAGGCATCTACGTCATCGGCTTCTCGTACCCGGTCGTACCGAAGGGCACCGCGCGCATCCGCGTGCAGATCTCCGCGGCCCACTCCACCGAAGATCTCGACCGCGCGATCGCCGCGTTCGAGAAGGTCCGCTCCTGAGGCCCACGAAAAGAAAAAGGGCCCGAGCCGCGGAGGCTCGGACCCTCTTCGAGTCCAGCGCGAGGCCGCGGCCTAGCCGCAATGCCGCTCACTTGGGCGATGACCGGCTGACGAACCTCGTCGCTGTCGAACGTGGAGGCCCGCAAGGGAGCCGCTAGGCGACCGCGCAGCGAGCCGCAGGCGAGCGAAGGTCACCAGGCGAGACTTGCTCTCGCCGTTAAGTGACCGGTATTGCGCCTACCCGCCGTAGACCTCGCCGGAGAGCGCGATCTCTTCGTCCGCCGTCCAGTTGATGTTGCCGCTGCCCGTGCAGCTCACCATCTCGGCGGTGTAGTTGCACTCGAGCTGGCCGTCCTTGCCGCGGATGAGGAGCGTGCCCTCGCCGCCGCCGACGCCGTCCCAGTTCGCGGAGATCTCGTACACGAACGAGTACTCTTCGCCTTCCGGCGTCATCGCGTACACGAGGTACTCGACGCTGCCGTAGCCGCTGGTGCCGTTGCCGCCGACCTTCGTGCGGACGCCGCCCTTCACGCTGGCCGCACGACGCGCGCCGTCCTCTTCCCACGTGCCGTCGACTTCCCACGCCACGATGAGCGACAGCTCGCCGGCCTCGCCGCTCGCGTCGGTCTGCGCCTCGGCCTCCATGAGGAGCGTGCCGTCGAGGCAGGCGCGGTCGCCCTCGATCTCGCAGACGTTCTGAAGCTCTTCGGTGACCCGGAAGTAGAAGTAGTCTTGCGAGAACTCGACTTCCATCTCCACCTTCACGGTGCCGGTCACGCCCGCGTCGCACGCGTCGAGGTTCATCTCGAACGACGCGCTCGCGCTCGCCGACCCGCCGCCGAGCACCGCGTCGACGCTCAGCTCACGCGCGATCTCTTCCGCCGCGGCCTCGGCCTCGGCGCCACCGCACGAGTCGAACTGCGCCGCGCGCAGCGGCGCCGACTCGTGGCGGAAGTTGCGGTAGTACTCGCGCTCGATCACCGGCGCGTACCGCTTCAGCATGTTGATCTCGTCGAAGCCGCGGACCTTCCCGATCGCCGTGAGGCCCTGACCGGGGACACCGCTCGCGCCGAGCGAACGGACGGAGCCGGACGCGCTGGCCTGGCTGCTCGCGGACATCACCGCGTTCTTGTCCTGCGTGGAGCCGGACGGGTTGTCGAAGTCCTCTTTGACCTGATCGATGTCGGGTCCGCCGCCGCAAGCGATCATCCCCGTCGCCAGAACCGCGCTGAGACCCATCCATGAGACCTTGTGAAGTTGCATCCTCTTCATTCCCTCCGAAGCCGTATCTCGTGTCGCCTACGAGTCGTCATCCAATGTTGCTGCCGGGTGCCTTCGGCAAGAGCTTGGACCCTGTGCATAGCTCGAATCGGACATGTTTTGCACCGCCGTGACGGCGCGCATGAAGGACGTCGAGGTGCGTTCGTGTGCGCCGAGACCGACGCCCACCCGGCTCAGGGATCCGTATCCGCGGTGACCCGGAAGACCTCTTCGTAGGTCGTCAGACCCTGCGCGAGCTTGCGGATGGCGCCCTGGCGCAGCGGGATCATCCCGTCGAGCGTCGCCACCTTCGCGATCTCCTTGGCGTCCTTCTCCTCGGCGATCATGCGGCGGATCTTCGGCGAGACATCGAGCATCTCGAAGATCCCGGTGCGCCCGTACAGCCCGGTGTTCCGGCATCGCACACAGCCCTCGCCGCGCTTCACCGGGAGCTTGCGGTTCTCACCGGGCTCGACCGGGATGCCGAGCGCGACGATCTGGTCGTCCGTGAGGAACGACTCCGCGGCGCAGTCCTGACAGATCTTCCGCACCAGCCGCTGCGCGAGGATGCCGGTGAGCGTCGACCCGAGGAGGAACGGCTCCACGCCGAGATCGATCAGGCGCGAGACACTCGTCGCGGTGTCGTTCGTGTGCAGCGTCGAGAAGACCATGTGGCCCGTCAACGCGGCTTGCACCGTCATGTTCGCCGTCTCGCCGTCCCGGATCTCGCCGACCATCACGACGTCCGGATCCTGACGGAGGATCGTGCGGAGCGCGCGCGCGAAGGTGACGTCGATCTTCGTCTGGACGGAGACCTGATTGAGCGGCTCGTAGACCATCTCGATCGGGTCCTCGACGGTCACGATGTTCACGTCCGGCCGCGCGAGGTGTTTGAGCGTGGAGTACAGCGTCGTGGTCTTGCCGCTGCCCGTCGGACCGGTGACGAGCACGAGGCCGTGCGGCCGCGTAATCCAGGTCTCGTAGACGTCGCGCTCCTTGGTCGAGAAGCCGAGGTCCACGACCTCCGCGAGGAGCACCTGCGGATCGAAGATACGAATGACGATCTTCTCCCCGAACGCGACGGGGAGCGACGAGACACGCAACTCGATCTCACGCTCGCCGCGCTGGGTCTTGATGCGGCCGTCCTGCGGGCGGCGCTTCTCCGCGATGTCCATGCGCGCGAGGATCTTGATGCGCGCGATGAACGCGGGGTGAACCGCGGCGGGGACCTGCCCGACGTCGTGCAGGATCCCGTCGATGCGCAGGCGCAGGTTCGAGTGCTCGCGCTTGGGCTCGATGTGGATGTCGCTCGCGCGGTTGTCGAACGCGGAGTTCAACAGGTACTCGACCGCCGCGACGATCTTCTGATCGCCGGGGTCGATCTCGTCCGAGCTGCGGACGCGGACGAGCTGCTCGAGGTTCTGCAGCTTCGCGCCCGTGGCGGCGTCCTGCGCTGCGCCGGAGACCGCCTGCCGGAACCCGTAGACCTGCGTGATGATGTTGACGATGTCGCGCTTGCTGGAGACGACCGCCGCGACCTCGCGACCGGACGCGCGCGCGAACTCCTCGAGCGCCTGGGTGTCGTACGGATCGGCGAGCGCGACGGTGAGGCGCCCGTTCTTCTCGTCGAGCGGCAGCATCACGTGCCGCCGCGCGAACCCCTTCGGGAGGCTCTTGGTGATGAGCCCCATGTCGATCTCGAGGGGGTCGATCTTCTTGTACGGGAGGTTTGTGGCCTGGGCGAGGAGCTGCGCGAGGATGTCTTCGTCGATCGTGCGCCCGGGGGCATCCGGGTGCGGGATCTTCGCGGTGTCGACGAGCTCGGTCGCCGAGACGTTGTAACTCTTCTTGTTCTTGAGGGCCTGCGAGCCGAACTTGCCGCGCAGGAACTTCACGCGCAGCGTCTCCTCCTGGGCGAGGAGGTCACGGCGCGGCACGTCGTCGATCGCCGACGCCTCGATCAGCATCGCCAGGAGGCGATCGAACGTCAGCCGTCCCATCGGGCGCCGTTGCCCCATCGGAGTCCTCGGGCTGGGCCGCATCGCGCTGGGATGTTCCCAGGAAGCCGCGTCGGCCGCAAACAACAAACCTCAGTCGCAGACATACACGACGTCCTCGACGGGCGGGCGTGTTCCGCGGTTGCGCTCGACCACGCGGGGGGCGCAGCGCGCCGACGGGCACAGTCGGCGCGTGAGTGGGTTGCACGGCTGCGCGCATCGCCCGTTGGAGCACAGGCCCGTCTTGCAGTCGCTGCCCTTCAGACACCCGATGCCCACCTCGGCGAGGCCGGACGCGAAGCCGTCGCACCGCCCGACGATCGCGAGGTTCTCCCAAGCCGGGCCCACCGGGGCCGCCGGGTGATCGGCCACCACCTCCACCGAGTAGACGCAGCCCACGTTGGTCCCGCGCGTACACTCGGTGCTGGTCTGACACGCGTCGGGCTGAGGCTGGTCCTCGAGCGCGACGGACGACGTCACGATCTGCTCCGGGAAGCACACGCCCACCGAGAAGCGCGCGCGCTCCTCGCTCGACATCGCGTCCGCGTTCTGGACCGCCGCGACCCGACACGTGTGGTTGGGCGGGCAGTTCGCCTCCGACGAACACGCGCGCACGCACATCCGCCAGTCCTCGATCTCGCCGTCGATCCCCAGCTCGCCCGTCGCGAGCGGGCCGCCTTCGGGGAGCAGGTACAGCGGGTACGTCGTCGAGTCGCGGCCCGACGCGAACGCCACGCAGTGCAGCCCGTCCGCGCAGTCACACGCCGAAGACGTCGCGCGCGCGCTCGTCGACGTGTGGATGCCGCGCTCGCAGCGGACCGCGGACGAGTACGGCGTGACCACGCGCATGGACGCGATGCCCTACACCTGCAGCTCCTGGCTCGTCGGCGACCCCGACAGCTTCCAGGCGCCCACCACCGCGCTGCTCGCCACCGACCTGCGCGACCGCCACGTGGTGCTCTTCCGCAGCGAGTGGGACAAGCAGACCGCCGCCAAGAACAACCCCGACCACGAGCTGCTCGACGTGGCCTGAGGCGCGGGGCGGCTTGCTACGATGCGCGCATGTCACGCCGCCGCGTCACGGTCACGAAGCGCTCGCTGCAGCACGCCGACGACCCTCGCGCGCTGCACGCGGCGCTCACCCCCGGCGAACGCCTCGCCCTGGTGTGGGAGCTGACCAAGACCGCCTGGGCCCTCCGCGAGCGCACGGATGTTGAACCCCGACTTCAGAGATCTGTTGTCAGCGTTCGCCGCCTGCGGGGTTGAGTACCTGCTGGTCGGCGCGCAGGCGCTCTCCGCCCACGGCATCGTCCG
>JAUHYN010001416.1 GCA_030426505.1 bacterium
AGCGCGAGAACTACGCGGACTTCGCGAACACGATCGAAGCGGCCGCGTCGATCGACCTCGACGCGATCTCGTTCCTCCCCGTCGACGTCTCGAGCGAGGCTTTCAACCGCCCCACCGTCTGGGGCGACGATCGCATCAGCGAGACCGCCCTCACCCGCACCGAAGTCGACGAGCTCGAGCTGGGCATCGAGCGCGCCATCGTGAAGTACGGTGACCTGATCGACCGCCGCTTCATCGCCGAGGACCGCACGAAGCTGCGCCGCATCCCGATGTACTTCCGCGCCGTGCTCGGCCTCGGCCCGTTCCCGCCCGTACGGTGCAACGCGCCGTGGGTGTCGACCGTGATCGAGTCCGACGGCACCGTCCGGCCCTGCTTCTTCCACGCGCCGATCGGGAACATCCGCGACGACGACCTCGCGTCGATCGTGGACGGCCCGGCCGCGCGGCGCTTCCGCAAGAACCTCGACGTCGAGCGCGACCGGACGTGCCGCCGCTGCGTGTGCTCGCTCGACATCCGCCCAGGCACGGAGGTCTGACGTTGAACTGGCTCACCGAAGCGCGCCGCAAGCGGTTCGAAGCCCTCTTCTCCCGCGCGCGCCCGTGGCTCCCGTGGATCTCGCTCGTCCTCGGCGTCGCCGGCGCGTTCATGATGGACCGCCGCCCCGAGAACGCGTGGATGATCGCGACGTCCGCCGTCGGGATGTGGCTGCTGCTCGGCGCGTTCGTCTTCCTCGGGAGCCTCGACGCCGATCAACTCGAAGGGAAGAAGGCGGTCTTCGCGAAAGTCGTGAGCTTCTCCGCGCTCGTCGGCTCGCAGAGCCTCGTCCAGCTGTGCCTCTTCTTCGCGCTCCCGTTCTACTGGGGCGCGCTGTCGTTTCACTTCGGACACCTCTTCTTCTTCGACGTGCTCCTCGTCGCGTGCGGCCGCACGCTCTGGGATCCGATCTACGAGTTCGTGTTCAGGAGCCGCCTCGCGAGCGGGACACTCCTCGCGTTCGCGAGCTTCGCCGCGATCAACTGCATCCTCCCGATCATGGGCTTGTCGAATCGCGTGAGCCTGTACAGCGCCGCGTTCCTCACCAGCGCGACGCTCCCGTTCATGCTGCGCCTGTACGGCCTGCGCTTCGAGAACATCGCGTACCGCGTGGCGTTCAACGCCGTGGCGATCGCGTTGTTCCCGACGATCCTCGCGCTCGGTGGCGCGACGCTCGTGCCGCCCGCGCCGCTCGAGATGGGCGACGCCGCGATCGGGACACGCGTCGAGGACCGCTGGGTCGCCGACCCGACCGAGTCTTTCGACGCCGTGCCCCCGCAGCTGGTCTGCGCGACTGCGGTCAAGGCGCCTCGCGGACTGAAGGACGCGCTCTTCCACGTGTGGTCGAAGGACGGCGTGGTCGTGGATCGCGTGGCGCTCGACGTGCGCGGCGGGCGCGAAGAGGGCTTCCGGACGTGGTCGATCAAGAAGCACCTCACGAAGGCCCCGCGCGGCGACTGGCGGTGTGCGGTGGAGACGGCGACCGGGCAGACGGTGGGGCGCGTGTCGGTCGAGATCGCGTCGGACTGAGGCGGGGCGCAAAAAAGAAAACGGCCGCCACCGAGAACTCGGCGACGACCGTTCGTCGAATCCGCGGTGAACCGGATCAGAGGTTCTTGTTCGCGAAGTCCCAGTTGACCAGGTTCCACCAGGCCTCGAGGTACTTCGGACGCGCGTTGCGGTAGTCGACGTAGTACGCGTGCTCCCAGACGTCGCACGTGAGGACCGGCGTCTTGCCGTCCGTCAGCGGGTTGCCCGCGTTCGACGTGGTGACGATCTCGAG
>JAUHYN010000291.1 GCA_030426505.1 bacterium
GTCCGCGGTCTCGTCGACGACCACCGGCGGGTTGCCCGGGCCGGCCGCGATGGCGCGCTTGCCGCTCTTCATCGCCTCCCGCACCACGCCGGGGCCGCCGGTGACCACCAGCAGCCGGATGCCCGGGTGGTGCATGAGGGCTTGCGCCGACTCGATGGTCGGCTCGGCCATCGAGCAGATGAGGTTGGGCGGGCCGCCCGCGGAGACGATCGCCTCGTTGAGGCGGGCCACGAGGTAGTTCGAGACCCCCTTGGCGCCGGGGTGCACGTTGAAGACGACGGCGTTTCCGCCCGCGAGCATGCCGATCGCGTTGCAGATGATCGTCTCGGTGGGGTTCGTGGTCGGGGTGATGGCCCCGATCACGCCGTAGGGCGCGCGCTCGGTGAGCATCAGCCCGTGGTCGCCGGACTGCGCGACGGGGCGCAGGATCTCCGGGCCGGGCGTCTTCTCGATCACCAGCGCGTTCTTCTTGAGCTTGTGATCGTAGCGACCGAGGCCGGTCTCATCGACGGCCATGCGCGAGATGTTCTCCGTCTCGCGGCGCCCGCAGGCGCGGATGGCCTCGACCACGCGGTAGCGCAGCTCGAGCGTGCCGCCGCCGAACTGCGCGAACGCGATGTGCGCGGCGTCTACCGCGCGGTCCATGTCGTCGAAGACGCCGGTCGGACGCGACCCGGTGTGTACCGCGGGCGCGCCCGGCACGTAGACGGGCGGGGCGATGCCGCAGATCGGATCCGCCGGCGTCGCCGCGCCGCCGCTGCCCTGCACGCGCGCCATGACGCGCGTGACGATCTCCGCGATCTTGGCTTCGTCGAGGTCGGCCACGCGCTACGCGTCCTTCTCGTACCGGGGCTGACCGTTCACGGCGATCGAGTCCACGATCGCCATGATGACGTGGTCCACCGGGCGGTCCTTCGTCATGACCGTCTGACGCGCGGAGGAGCCCGCCGCGTACAGGACGATCTCACCGACGCCCGCGCCGACGCTGTCGGCGGCGACGAGCACCGGCCCGCTCACGTTGCCGTCCACGTCCGCGCCCTTCACCAGGAGGAGCTTCAGCCCCTCCAGCTCCGGATCCTTCTTGGACGCGACGACCGTCCCGATGACCTTGCCGATCAGCACGACGGTCAGCTGCCCGAGCCACCACCGAGTGCGTTCTTCGCCTGCGCGGTGCGGCCCAGCGGGAGGGTGAGGTCGACGTTCGCGTGCGGACGCGGGATGACGTGCGTGCTCACGAGCTCGCCCACGCGCTCGGCGCCGCGCGCGCCGGCTTCGACGGCCGCCTTCACGGCCGCGACGTCGCCGCGGACGATGGCCGTCATGTAGCCGCCGCCGTAGCCCTTCTCGTACCCGACGAGCTCTACCTTCGCGGCCTTCACCATCGCGTCGGCCGCTTCCACCATGCCCACGAAACCCTTGGTCTCGATGAGTCCCAGTGCGTCAGTCATCTTCGATTCGCCTCCTGCCCGCGGCGCGCTGCCGTCGGGCTCCTAGGAACAAAGTCCATTGAGTGGAACGTTGAAATATCGATTCGGTCTCGGTCGTGCTCAGCTGCGGCTACGGCCCGTGAGGCTGTTGATCGCCGCGTTCGCGGCCTCGGCGGCCGAGTCGACCTCGGACTCGGTGCCCGCGAGATACAGGCGCCCGTAGGCGCCGAAGACCAGGACGTCGACCAGCTCGACGTTCGCGGCCTTCTCGGCCTCGTTCGCGGCCAGGGCCACGTACGCCGCCGGCTCGGTCTCCATGATGAAGAGCGACTGCCCGGGCTTGATCATCGAGCCGAAGCGGATCTTGTCGATGATCATCGCGTGGTACGGCTCCACGTGCCGGATGACGGTGTTGGAGACGACGCGCGGCTGGAGGCGGTCCGACTCCTTCGCGCCGAGCTGCTCGAGGATCGCGTCGCCGGCCGCCAGGACCTGGCCCTTGTCCTCGTGGTGGACCTCCAGCATCCCGAAGGCGCGCTCGACGATCAGTGTGGCGGGCATCACATCCGTTTGTTTCAGCGCCGCGTCGATCAGCCGGTGGATCTGCATGCCCGGGGCGATCTCGACGAAGAGGGACGCCATCCCCGGGACCGGGAAATAGCCGCGGCACGTCGTGCAGATGTGGGACGTCAGCTGCGGCTGGAGGCTGTCCAGGAAGACGTGGGCGCGTAGGGAGACATCCGCCATATTCGGCGGCGGGCATAGCCCGATTCGAGGCCAAAGGCGAGCCCTTTGAAACACCGCTTGACCTGCTGCGCCGGGTGGTTCCCAGCCGGCCGCGGTGTCGTCACACCGAGGGGTGCGGACGACACGGATCGAGTAGGGGGCAAGGAGCGCCGACGAAGACGAAAATCGACGTGAGCGGGCGCACTCCATGGAACCGTGACACCGAGTTGCACGTTGAAACTGTAGGAACAAATCGAAGTGCCGAACCGATAAGTCAGATGACAGCCACGGGTGGAAAGTTCGATTCGGCGGAAACGAGGGAAGCGGTCATGTTGGATGCGTACATCATCGATGCAATACAGCGCGAAGAGGCCGCGCGTGCGCGCGCCCAGGAGAACCGCATCGTCCTCGAGGTCCCCGACTATCCGATGGATCGTCCCCCGGCGCGCGAGCCCGAGGCGGAACACGGTGGACCGATCGTGATTCCCCTTTACCCCGACGACGACGAGGCGGAAGACGCGGCCTGACGCGACTCCAAGAGATCTTCGACGCTCGATGAAGAGGCGACCCAGCGCACCGCGCGGGGTCGCCTTTTTGCGTTGGCGAGGCGACTCTCCGGCTCATGCTGGAACGCTCGATCGTCGCGTTCGCCCAGCTCGGGGCCGAGTGGGTGTTGTGGTTGCTGGTGCTCCTGTCGGTCCTCTCGGTCGCGGTGATGATCGAGCGCGCGCTGTTCTACGTCGCGCGACGCGCCGACGTGAAGGCGCTCCAAGGCCGCCTGGGCGCGCTGCTCGACGACAAGGACGTCGACGGCGCCAAGAAGCTCTTGGCCGGTGACGACACCATGGAGGCCCACGTGGTGCGCGCGGGGCTCGAGTACCTGCACCGCGGCGAGAAGGTCGCGGAGGAGACGATGGCCGCCGAGCTCGTGCGTCAGAAGGCGCGCTTCGACGCGCGGCTGATCTTCCTCGGCACACTCGGCAACAACGCGCCGTTCATCGGCCTGTTCGGGACGGTGCTCGGCATCATCAAGGCGTTCAAGGATCTCGCGGTCGCCGACGTCGGCGCGGCGGGCGGCAACGCGCAGGTCGTGATGTCCGGCATCTCCGAGGCGCTCGTCGCGACGGCGGTCGGGCTCGCGGTCGCGCTCCCCGCGGTGGTCGCGTTCAACTACTTCAAGACGGTCGTGAAGCGCTCCGTCCAGAACGCGCAGACTCTCACGCGCACGGTCGCGGTCCGCGTCGAGACCCTCGGAGGCGAGTGAAGTGGCCGGCTCCGCGATCGAAGACGACGACGAGCCGATCACCGGCATCAACATCATCCCGCTCGTCGACATCGTGCTCGTGGTCCTGATCATCTTCATGGTCACCGCGAGCTACATCGTGACGCCGGCGATCCGCGTGGAGCTGCCGAAGGCCGCCACCGGTGAGCCCGTCGCGAACACGGTGCTGTCGCTCGTGCTCACGCGCGAGGGTGGGCTGTTCCTCAACGGCGAAGCCACCGACGAAGCCGCGCTCGAAGCGTTCCTCCGGAGCGAAGACGCCGCCGAGCTCGAGGCCGTGATCGCCGCCGACGCCGCGGTGCCGCACGGGCGCGTGGTCGGGCTGATCGATCTCGTGAAGCGCGAGGGCGTGGTGAAGTTCGCGATCAACACGGAGGCCGAGTTCACGTCGAAGCCCACGGAGGACGCGCCGGAGTGAAGCTCATCCTCGGCGCGGCCGGGAGCGTGCTCGTCCACGGCGCGATCCTCCTCGTGATGGCGCGGCTCGAAGCGCCGAAGCCGCCGCCCTCGTCATCGGTCGTGCGCATGGAGGTCCGCACTCCGCCTCCGCCCCCGCCGCCCCCGCCACCGCAGGAGACGATCCCGCCGCCGGACGTCACGCCGAAGAAGGTGAAGCGGCGCACCGTGAAGAAGGTCGTGCAGGCCGCGCCGCCCCCCGCGCCCGACAACGCGCCGCCGCCCCCTCCGCCGACTGCGTTCGCGGTCGACATGTCGTCGACGGTGGTGGCCGGGAAGGGCCCCGCGGTGCGCGCCGTGGAGGGCGGGGGGAACGCGTTCGCGAACCCGAACGACGACACGCTCCCCCTCGGCGAGAAGCGGACGGCGCCGCCTCCGCCGCCCGCGGGGGACGGCGACGCCGCGCCCGGGGAGGGCTACGAGATCACCGAGGAACCGAAGTGGGCGATTCCGGAGGCGGACAAGTTGCCGCCGTACCCCGAGGCGGCGCGCGAGGCCCAGATCACCGGGCGCGTGATGTTGCGGGTCTACGTCGACACGTCGGGGCGCGTGGCGCGCGTGCGTGTGCTGAAGCCGCTCGGCGGCGGGTGTACGGAGGCGGCCGTTCGATGGGCGAAGACGCGCTGGCGTTTCACGCCCGCGCGCGCGGGACCGGAGCCGGTCGGCATGTGGATCACGGTGCCGGTGACGTTCATCCTCGACCGCTGACTTCGCACCCGAGATCGGTCGAATACGGGCCGCCTGTGGCGTTTCCGCACGGGGGGCATCCGGCGCATATCGGTTGGGGTGATCTTGAAAATTCGGGGAGCGACAGGTGATCGTCACGCACGTTTCGGTAACCCCATGACAGACGCGATCCACGAGCCCGACGGTCACCGCGACGGGCCTCGATTGGTGGTGGGCGTCGGGGCCTCCGCAGGCGGCCTCGAGGCGTTCAAACACCTCCTGTCCGTGCTCCCGATCGAGCGCGGCTGGTCGCTCGTCCTGGTACAGCACCTCGACCCGCGCCACCGCAGTTTCCTCAGTGAGCTCCTCGCGCCGTCCACCTCGATGGCCGTGAAGGAGGCGACACACGGCGAGCGCCTCGAACCCGACACCGTGTACGTCGCGCGCGCGGACAGCTGGGTCTCGATCCGAGGCGGGTGCATTCATCTTTCTTCCCCCGTCCCGCGCCTCGGCGTGCGGCGCCCGGTCGATCACTTGTTTCGTTCGCTCGCGGCCGAGTTCGGCTCGCGCTCCGTCGCGGTGATCCTCTCGGGGGCGGGCTCCGACGGCACCTCCGGCGCCCAGGTCGTGAAGGCGGCGGGCGGGCTGACCATCGCCCAGGAACCCCAACGCAGCAGTCACGACGGCATGCCGCGCAGCGCAATCGAAGGCGGCGCGGTCGACATGGTCGCAGCCATCGACGACATCCCTGCGGCCCTCGAGCGGTTCGAGTCGCTCCAGACGCGCGCGCGTTTCCCGAGGGTGGCCGAGGAGGAAGAAGAGGAAGAGGAGATCAGCGCGCCGATCACCGAGTTCCACGGGACGTTCCTCCGGGACCTCGGCGACATCCTCGACGCGCAGGCGCACTTCGATCTCGGGATCTACAAGTCGGGGACGATCGAGCGGCGCGCGCTCCGGCGCATGACACTCGCCGGCATCGACGACCCGGGCGCGTACCTCGATCACCTGCGCGCCTCTCGGATCGAACAACAGGCGCTCGTCCGCGATCTCCTCATCTCGGTCACGGAGTTCTTCCGCGACGACGACGCCTTCGAAGCGCTGCGGCTCGACGTCGTGGATCCGATCGTCCGGCGGAAGGCCGAGGGCGACAACATCCGGGTCTGGGTCGCGGGTTGCGCGACGGGCGAAGAGGCCTACTCGATCGCCATCCTCTTCACCGAAGCGATCGAGGCCTCGGGCAAGCGCATCCCGCTGCAAGTGTTCGCGACGGACATCGATCCGGATGCGATCCAGGCCGGTCGCCTCGGAGCCTACTCGGAGGCGGTCGCAGAACGAATCGACGAGCGCCACCTCCGCCGCTACTTCACGCCGATGGAGGGCGTCGGTCACAAGGTGCGGCCGCCGCTGCGCGACGCCATCTCGTTCGCCGTCCACGACCTCACCAAGGATCCGCCGTTCTCGGCGATGGACCTGGTCACGTGCCGCAACGTCCTCATCTACCTGCGCCCGGACGCGCAGCGGTGGGTCTTGCGATCGCTGCACTTCGCGCTGAAGCCGGAGAGCTTCCTGTTCCTCGGGAGCTCGGAATCGATCGGCCCGCAGCGCGAGCTCTACACCACGGTCTCCAAGAAGTGGCGCATCTTCCGGAAGGTCGGCGCGTCGCGCGTACCGCCGATGTCGAGCCGGCGCTCGCGCTCGGTCGTGGAGGACGACAGCGGCGGAGATTGGACCTCCGCGCGCCGGCGAGTCGGGCGCCGGGAGGAAGGCGCGAGCGACGGCGCGCGCCAGGCGATCCTCGAGGCGATCGTCCCGCCGACCGTCGTCGTGGGGGAGTCGGGTCGCGTCCTCTACATGCACGGCGAGCTGCGCCCGTACCTGCGCTTCCCCGAGGGCGACCCGCACATGGATCTGACGACTCTCGTCACGCCGGATCTCGCCACGCGCGTCCGCGCGGCGCTCTACCGGTGCCGTCGCTCCAAAGAGACGGTGGTCGCGATCTCGAGCCCGGACGCGAGCCGCGACGTCCGCACGCGCATCACGGCCCGGTCCGCGGTCGAGCTCGGCGAGCACGTCGTGATGGTGACGTTCGAGGATCTCTCCGCGGACGAGCCGCCGCCGCAGGACAGCACGGACCTCGCGGAGCCGACGACGGACTCGGTGGTGGAGGAGCTCGAACGCGAGCTGCTGGCGACGCGCGAGGACCTGCGCAACACGGTCGAAGAGCTGGAGTCGTCCAACGAGGAGTTGAGGACGTCGAACGAAGAGTCGACGTCGATGAACGAAGAGCTACAGTCGGCGAACGAGGAGCTCGAGGCGACCACGGAGGAGCTCCGTTCGCTCAACGAGGAGCTGACTACGGTCAACACGCAGCTCCGCGAGAAGATCGAGCAGCTCGAGCGGACCCACAACGACCTCACGAACTTCTTCGCGAGCACCAAGATCGCGACGCTGTTCCTGAACGAGCAGCTGGAGATCGTGCGCTTCACGCCGGCCTCCGAAGAGCTCCTGCGCATCAACCACGGGGACGAGGGCCGCTACGTCGGCGACATCGCCCGGGACTTGCTGCAGAACGAGCTCGTCGAACAGGCGCGCTACGTCCTCGAACACCTCGAGACGAAGTCGAGCGATCTCCGCACGGAGAGCGGACGCTGGATCGCGCGGCGCGTGCTGCCATATCTCACGGAGAGCCGTCGCATCGAGGGCGTGGTCGTGACGTTCGTCGACATCACGGACATCCGCGAAGCGACGAACACGCTCGCGATCCGCGAGACGCAGCAGGCGGTGATCGCCCGCCTCGGGCTCCGCGCCCTCGAAGACGGCGACCTCGAGTCGTTCCTCGACCACGCCGTTCGCGTCATCCGCGACACGCTCGACGCCGACTTCGCGAAGATCCTCGAGCTCCAGCCGGGGCGCGAGGTCTTGTTGCTCCGCGCGGGCGTGGGGTGGGCGCCGGGGAACGTCGGCGAGCGCACCGTCCCCAACAGCGTCGAGTCGCAGGCCGGTTACACGCTCACGGCGCAGCGCCCCGTACGCGTGGACGACCTCGCGAAGGAGGTCCGATTCCGAGGCCCCGCGGTCCTCACGGACCACGGCGTGGTCAGCGGGATCTCGTGTGTCATCCGGGGGGACGACCGCCCGTACGGCGTCCTCGGGGTCCACACGCGGACGGAACGCCGCTTCACCGAGGAGGACGCGAACTTCGTGCAAGCGATCGCGGCCGTCATCGCCGGCGCGATCGCACGGACCTCGACGCGGACCCGGCTCGCGGTCGAGAGCGGAGCGGCCTCGGCACTCGCCGACGCGGAGTCGCTCGTGGACGCTACGCGGCGGGTCCACGGGGCCTTCCAGGCGGTCTTCGGGGACGGCGTCTCCGAGGTCTGGGTCGCGCAGCGCGGCGGGGGCGGGCTGGACCGGGTCGCGTTGTTCGCGGGCACGAGCTTCGACCGCGACCACGTCGAGGCGACGCTCAGCTCGAACCGGCGCATCGCCGAGGAGGGCCTCATCCCCCGCATCGCGAATCAGCGGCACGCCGAGTGGGTGTCGTCGCTGCAGACGGAGCGCTGGTTCATCCGCGTCGCGAAGGTGCGGGATCTCGAGCTGCGCAGCGGCGTCGCGCTGCCGATCGGGAACGGTCGCGACTTCATCGGCGGGATGACGTTCTACGCGCGTCAACTGTTGTTCGCGGACGCGGTCTTCCTCCGCAGCCTCGAGTCGATCGGACGCATGATCGCGGAGGTCACGCACCGCCTCGAAGTCGAAGAGCGCTTCCGCACGACGGTCGAAGGGGCGCCCGTCGGGATCGGCGACCGCACGCTCGACGGGCGTTGGCTCCGCGTCAACGAGCGCCTCTGCGCGGTCACTGGCCGCCCGCGCGAAGCGCTGCTCCGCGCGTCGCTCGCGGAGATCACGCACCCCGACGACGTCGACCGCGAGCGCCCGCACCTCGAGGCGATGCGTGAGGGGCGCGCGACCGGCTACCAGCTCGAGACGCGTTATCTCCGCCCCGACGGCGAAGAGGTCTGGGTCAACCTGAGCGCGTCACTCGTCCCGGCGGCGCGCCCCGGCGAGGCGCCGTACAGCGTGGTCACGGTCGAGGACATCACCACCCGCAAGGACGCCGAACGCGAGCTGCGCAGCTCGGAGGATCGCTTCCGTCGCAGCGTGCTGTGGTCGCCGGTGCCGATGCTCCTCTACGACG
>JAUHYN010001417.1 GCA_030426505.1 bacterium
CAGAAGACGAACGTCGCCTCGCGCTCGAACTCGGTGTCCGAGTCCGTGCTCGGGAACGCGAGGGAGCCCACGCGCGACACCATGCAGGAGGCGACGCGGCGCTCGGCCACGCCGTCCACGTTCAGGGCCTGCGCGGAGACGACCTCGCCGTTGGGGGCGATCGTCAGGTTGAGGGCGAGCGCCTTGGCGCCGATGCCGTCCTGGGCGCAGCGCTCGGGCGCGTCCCAGCGATCGACGGCGGCGCGGAAGGCGTCGTCGGAGAGGATGGTCGTGCGGACGCGGTCGACGCCGACGAGGTCGCGGGTCTGCTTGTCGAGATCCACGGTGCGAATCGAACCGATCTCGAGCGGGTCGCCCTGCAGGTCGAGGGCGTTCGCGTCGTCGCCGCGTCGGGGCGGGGTGTCGAGCGCGTCCGGAGGCGGGAGCGCCGCCTGTTCGTCACGATCGACGCCGACGCCCATCGCGTCGGACTCGGAGTCGCCGTTCGGATCGGCGAGCTCGCGGGCGACGCGGACCTGATCGAAGTCGACGGACGCGACCTCGGGGCCGGCGGGGAGCGGCGTGCGGCGCGCGTCGTCCCAGACGACGAACGTGACCGCCGAAGCGATCAGGAATGCCGCGACGCCCACGGCGATCGCGACCGGGTACTTCATCGGGTGTCGGGTGCGCGGCGTGTTCACGACCGCTTTGTAGAGCAAGGCACGATCCACCCGGCGCCGCCCTCGCGAGGGTCGGCGTCCGAGTCAGAATGTCACGCGTGTCGCCGTGTTTGTCGCGCTTCGCGACGCGCGTTCAGCGCGCCCACCACGGCTTCTCGGGCGCCTTCGGCGGCGGCGGGGCCGCGGCGGCGCCGGTCGAAGTGCGCGCCGCGTCGACCTTCTCGAGCGGCACCACCATGAAACGATCCGAGTCCCACGCGAGGACGCGCGAGTAGCCGAAGAGGTGCGCGCGATCGTCGAACACCGGCATGCCCGCGGTGAGCTTCAGGTCGATCCGCGGGTGGCCCTCGTACTCCGGGATGTCGCCTTTGTGCGTGAGGACGGTGTGGAGCACGCCGCTCTCGCCCTCGGTGGAGATCAGCGCGAACAGCTCCATGTCGATCTTGCGCTCGGCGGTCGAGCGCGGCGCGGGGAACAAGCCGATCGTGTCGAGGCCGGCCGTGGTCTCGAGGATCGCGACGCGGCGCTTCTTGTCCATCAACACGACCTTCGCGACCAGGCTCCCCTTCGGGCCCTTCACGTGGATCGCGTCGGCGTCGTCGACGAGGTGGGCGAGGGCGACGAGGCGCTGCGGCTCGAGCACCGCCGCGTATGCGTTGCGCGCGACCGGAGAGATCGGGCTGTCGCCACGTTTCGGTTCGATCGTCAGGTACGCGACGTGGCGTCGCAGGACGGACGACAGCGCGTCCATGTCCCGCGAGACGAGCGAGCGGTAGCGGCGCTCTTCCGCGTGCGCGGTGGTCGCGAGGAGCAGGAAGAGGAGCGCGAGGCGCTTCACGACTCTTCCCCGAGCGGGACGAGCGTCCCCTGGTGCCGCACGTGGGGGCGCCCGGGCTCGAGGTCGTCGGGGACGGTGTGGATGACCTCGTCGGGGCGCATCACGATGACGGTGTCGTTCGGGATCTCGCGCCCGCACTGCACGAGCATCTTCGCGCCCATCTTCGCGCGGTGGCCGATCACCGAGCCGAGGAACGCGCGCTCCGAGCTGACGAGCGCGCCGTCCTTCTGCACCTTCACGTGGCCGATGAACTTCGCGTCGACGAAGGACGCCCAGTTGTTGATGTACGCGCCGCGACCGATCAGACAGACCTGGA
>JAUHYN010000292.1 GCA_030426505.1 bacterium
CCGTCCTCCGCAGGCGTCGGGCGACGCCGCGGGGTCGTCGGCGTCCGTCGTCGCGAACTCGATCGACCACTGCGTGATCAGCGGCGCGTCATCGCGATCGATCCGCACGGTCAGCGCGCGACGCTCGCCCGGAGCCCAGGTCGTGCTCGAGAGTTCGGCTTCGGTCTGCCCCAACCACGTCGCGACGAGGCCCGTGTCGACCGGGACGTTGCCGACGTTCGCGAACACCGCAGTCACCTCGATCCCTTCGTCGGTGGTCGTCTCGCGCGTATCGATCACGCCGACGTCGCGATCGGGCGTGTCCACCGCCGCGAACGGCGACTCGATCTCGACGGACGTCGTCGCGGTCACCACCTCGGTCAACGCGAGGTTCGACGGCGCCTCGAACGTGCGGAGGACGATCGGCTGCGCGTCGTTGCCGACGACCGAGACCACGCCGGGCCCGCCGATGATGCGCCCCGGCTTCTCGCCGACCTGGAGGATCAACGGCACCGGCCCCGGCGTGGAGGGCGCGGTCGTCGCGATCTCGATCCACACGTCGTCGCCGGGCTCGAGCGTCGCGGTGCCCGCCTCGAACCACTCGGCCGCGCCGTTGCGCCACAGGCGAACGACGGCGTCGTCGAGCGCGATCGGCAGCGTCCCCGAGTTAGCGATGCGCGCGCGGATCCGCACGGCTTGGTCCGGCATCGGTCGCTCCGGGATCGTCTCGACGTAGCGGACGTCGAGGTCCGCGATCCGATCCGACTTCGGCGCCGGGAAGACCGCCCGCACGAGCTCGCGCGCGTCGACGCGTCCGCCACGCATCACCCACGTCGAGCGCCCCGGCGCCATCGGCGCGGCCGTCGCGACGAGGAGCGAACGGACGCCCGCGGGTTCGAGGTCCGGGTGCAGTGACTTCAGGAGGCCCGCGACGCCCGCGACGTACGCGGCCGCGAGCGAGGTCCCCGAGACGCGCGCCGATCCTCCGTTCGGGATCGGGAGGAACTCGGGATCCGCGGGCGCCCAGACGTCGACGTGGCTCGGGCCGTTCGAGCCGGGACGCGCGACGTCCACCGACGCTTCGCTCGCGCCGACGCCGATGACCGTGTCGAGTCGCGCCGGCCACGCGGCGCTGCTGTGTCCGTCGTTGCCGGCGGGCGCGATGACAGTGACGCCGTCGGCGACGATCTCTTCGATCGCCGCGGTTGCGAGCGGCGACGTCCGGTGCGACGTGTAGCCGACCAACGCGATCGTCGCGCCGCGATCGCGCGCGAGCCGGAGCGCGTCGGCGAGTCGTCGGTCCATCTCGTCGAACGCGCCGACGACATCCCCCATCGACACGCGGATCGGGAGGATTCGACAGCCATCACAGACGCCGGAGATCGGCGCGGTCGTCGACGAGCGGGCGGCGATCGCCGCAGCGATCGACGTGCCGTGCCCGTGCGTGTCGATCATGTCCTCGGAGTCGAGGACGAGGTCCCGCCCGGCGACGAGCGCACCACGAAACACGGGGTGGTCCGGATCGAGCCCGGTATCGAGCACGGCGACGATCGTCTCCGGCCGCCCCCGGGTACTCGCCCACGCCGCCGCAACCCGCATCCGCTCGAGGTTGCGATCCCCCTCGCGCACGAAGTCGTCCCCCCGCGGGAACGGCTCGAATACCGCGTCCTTCGGCCCCTCATAAGGAGCCAACGCCGGCGGCGTCACATCGACGAGCGGCGAGACGCCCCCGTCCCGTTCCGCGACCCCACCGTCCCGCGGCCCCCGACCCCCGCCCCCGCCGCAATCACAGTCCAACGTCGCCGCAGCCAGCGCCACGACCCACCACCGCCGCCAAGTCACCCGTCAACTGTAAGCGCATCCTGCCCGCCCCGCAGTGTAAGCCCGGCTGGGCCCAACACGCCCCCCGCCCCGCCCCGACCCAACCCAGAACCAGAACGCAGCGATCGAGGAGGGCCCACCCACAAAGCGGGCACATCAACCCAAGCCAGCAACCACGCAAGCGACCGGGGCCGTGCCCCAAAGCACCGATCGAGGAGGGCCCACCTCAGAGGCGGGCACGACCTCACGAACAACCGACAATGCAAGCGACCCAAAGGGCGAGCGCGCACCGATCGAGGAGGGCCCACCTCAGAGGCCGGGCACGACCTCACGATCAACAATGCAAGCGACCATAACGCGCCTCCGCTTCGCGGACGCGCTTGGCACAGGCCTCGGACCGACCGCTGACGCGCTCGGCCTCGGCCAAGAGCCGACAGGCGAGCGAAGAGACGGCGCAGGCGGGGCTTCGCCCGCCGATCACGCCGTCAGACCGGCACGCCGTACAGGCCGCCGACGCCGTCTTCGTCGTCGATCTCTTGGGGCGCGGGGCGAACGACCTCGCGGGGGCCGCGGAAGAGCTGTTCTTTTGAATGGAACGTGTGGGCCTCGGCCGGGAAGGCGCCCTCGACGACCTCGCGCTTGTACTCGGAGACCGCGGCGACGATCGCGGCGCCGATGTTCGCGTACTGCTTCACGAACTTCGGCGTGAACTCGTCGAACATGCCGAGGAGGTCGTAGCAGACGAGCACTTGCCCGTCGCAGTCGATGCCGGCGCCGATGCCGATCGTCGGGATCTCGAGCTGCGCCGTCACCACGCGCGACAGCTCCACCGGGACGCCCTCGAGCACGATCGCGTACGCGCCCGCGGCTTCGAGCGCCTTCGCGTCGCGGAGGATGCGCTCGGCCGCCTTCGCGTCCTTGCCCTGCACCTTGAAGCCGCCCATCGCATGCACCGACTGCGGCGTGAGGCCGAGGTGGCCCATCACCGGGATGCCCGCGCCGACGAGGCGCTCGACCAGCGGCGCGTAGACCTCGCCGCCTTCGAGCTTCACCGAGTGTGCGCCGCCGTCCTTGATCAGGCGGCCCGCGCTGCGGAAGCCTTCGGTCGGGTCGGCCTGGTAGCTCATGAACGGCAGGTCCGCGACGACGTGCGCGCGCGAGGCGCCGCGGACGACGGCGCGCGTGTGATAGACGACGTCGTCGAGCGTCACGCCGAGCGTGTTCTGCTCGCCTTGGAAGACCATGCCGAGCGAGTCGCCGACGAGGATGACGTCGGCGCCGGCGCGATCCACCAGCCGCGCCATGGTCGCGTCGTACGCGGTGATCATGGTGATGCGCTCGCCCGACGCCTTCATCTGACGCAGGGTGGACGCGGTGATTTTCTTGGCTTGCTTCATCGTTGACCTCTCGAGGTCGACGCTCCCCATTCGAGAGGAGTCGCCGCCCCGCATTCAGTCGGGGTGAGCGACGCGTTCTAGCGACGCGTCGAGTAAGGATTATAGTGCTGAACGCCCTTTTTCATTCGACGAATGGCGGAGATCACGTCTTCGAGGTGGTTCTCCTTCTCCACGATGTCGATCTCGGAGGAGTTGATGACCAGCAGCGGCGTCCGGTCGTAGCGGAAGAAGTAGTCGTTGTAGGCCGATGAGACCCGTTCCAGGTACTCCAGCGTGATCGGGCGCTCCCAGTCGCGGTTCCGACTCCGGATTCGGTCGAGCAGCACTTGCGGCCGCGCCTGCAGGTACACCACCAGATCCGGCCGCGGGACGCGCGGATCCAGGAGCCCGTAGATCCGGTCGTAGAGCGCCAGCTCCGCCTCCTCGAGCGTGAGGTACGCGAAGATCCGATCCTTCTGGAAGATGTAGTCGACGACCGTGCTGCGCGTGAACAGGTCCGGCTGCTTCAGCGACAGCTGCTGCTGATACCGCGACAGCAGGAAGAACATCTGCGTCTGGAACGCCGTACGGCGCGGATCCGAGTAGAACTGCCGCAGGAACGGGTTGGTCTCGACCTCTTCGAGGACCAGCTGCGCGGAGAGCCGCTGCGCGAGGGATCGGGCGAGCGTCGTCTTGCCCACACCGACGGGCCCCTCGATCGCGATCGTTCGCGGGACCTCCTTCTCACTCCTCCGCTTGGGCATCTCGGACGCGCGAATGTACGGACGGATCCGCGATTCGCGCAAGGGATCTGGATGGCCATACACTCGAACATATGGTCATATTTCGCCAGTGAATCCGCACCCCAACGTGACGCGCGCCCTCCTGAAGCTCCTCGTTGCGGTGAAGGCCAACCCGGACGGCGACGTCGACGCCCTGATCGCCGCCGCCGCCGACGCCCACGACGTCGACCGCGACGAGCTGAGGGCTTTCGCGCTCGCGCGCACGGGCTTGCTCCGGGGCGCACCGCTCAAGGACGTTGTGTCGGTCACCGCCGCCGCATTGGCGAAGGGAAGGTAGGCCCGAGTGTGAGCCGTTGCCATCAACGAACGCGGAGCCCCGTCGGGTCGCTCGCCGTCGTCACCGCGCTGATCGCGGCGGCCGGCGGCGTCGGTTGCGAGGGCGCGGCGGGCGTCGCCGAACGCACCGTCAAGGGGACGGTCGATCTCGACGGCGCCGAGACGTTGCTCGTGGATGCGGTGGTGGAAGTGATCGTCGACGGAGACCGAGGCGCAGACGGCGTAGCGTACGAGCTCGATGCGGTCGTGACCGCGTCGACCGCGACGGTCGCGAACCGGCTCGCGGATCGCCTCGTGGTCGGTGTGGATCGCCCGGCCAACGACGTCGTGCGCGTGCGGATCGAAGCGCTCGAGAAGGGCACGCTCAGCGGTCAGCTCCGGCTCACGATCCCGGACGACATCGACCTCGGCGTCACGCAGCGCGCCGCGCAGGTGACCGTCGAGGACATGGACGGCACCGTGCAGATCGATTCACTCGGCGCGGTGCGCGTCGTGGATCCCGGCGGCTACGTCTCCGTCGGCGTGCAGACCGGCCCGGTGATCGTGGAGTCGTCGCTCCCGCCCGGCGCCACGACCGAAGTCGTCGCCCGCCGCGGCGACATCCAGTTGATCGTCCCGCAGCAGATCAGCGCGGCGTTCCTCGCGACGCCCGGTGGGATGGGCAACGTCCTCGTCAATCACCCCGCTCTCCCGCGGCCGCTCGCCAACCGCCCCTACGAGGCGACGGTGAACGGCGGCCTCAACACGGTGCGCCTGTCGACGATGAACGGCAGCGTCATCATCCAAGCGCGTTAGAAGGAGTCACCGTGAGCGAGAAGTTCGTCATCGAAGGTGGGTCGCCCATCGGCGGCACTATTCGCCCCAGCGGCAACAAGAACGCAGCGCTCCCGCTCGTCGCGGCGACGCTCCTCACCGACGAAGAGGTCGTGCTCCGCAACCTCCCCGACATCCGCGACGTGCGTGTGTTGATCGAGATCGTCGAGCAGCTCGGCGTCACGGTCTCGGAGCGCGAGCCGGGCGTGGTCGCGTTCACCGCGAATCGCGTCAACGGCAAGGAGCCGGATCCGGATCAGTGCATCAACATCCGCGCGTCGGTGTTGCTCGCCGGGCCGCTCGTCGCGCGGCGCGGACACGTGGAGCTCCCGCCCCCCGGCGGTGACGTCATCGGGCGACGCCGCCTCGACACGCACGTCCTCGCGCTCGAAGCGCTCGGCGCGCAGTCCGAGTACGGCACGAAGACCTACCGCTTCACCGCGCCCGGCCGCCTGCAGGGCGCCGACGTCTTCCTCGACGAGGCGTCGGTCACCGCGACGGAGAACGCGATCATGGCGGCCGCGCTCGCGGAGGGGACGACCGTCCTCGAGAACGCCGCGAGCGAACCGCACGTCCAGGATCTCTGCCGGTTGATCAACGCGATGGGCGGCGAGATCCGCGGCATCGGGACGAACCGCCTCGAGATCCACGGCGTGGAGAAGCTGCACGGCGCCGACTACACGCTCGGCCCGGACTACATCGAAGTCGGCTCGCTCATCACGCTCGCCGCGGTCACCGGCGGCGCGCTGCGCATCCTCGACGCTCGGCCCGAAGAGCACCGCTCCACGCGGATCGCGTTCAAGAAGATCGGGATCGAGTTCGAAGCCGGAGAGAACGGCCGCGACATCGTGGTGCCCGGCGGACAGCGACTCGCGGTCGCCGAAGATCTCGGCGGTGCCATCCCGAAGATCGAGGACGCCCCCTGGCCCGGCTTCCCCGCCGACCTCACGTCGATCGCGGTCGTCGGCGCGACGCAGAGCCAGGGCACCGTGCTCGTCTTCGAGAAGATGTTCGAGTCGCGCCTGTTCTTCGTCGATCGCCTCGCGTCGATGGGCGCGAAGTTGATCCTCTGCGACCCGCACCGCGTCGTGGTGAGCGGCAAGTCGAACCTCATCGCGCAGGAGCTCGTGAGCCCGGACATCCGCGCGGGTATGGCGCTGGTCATCGCCGCCCTCTGCGCAGACGGCACGAGCGTCATCCACAACGTCCAGCAGATCGATCGCGGCTACGAGCGCATCGACGAGCGCCTGAACGCCCTCGGCGCGCGCATCCAACGCGTCAAAGACTGAGGCGAAACGGTGCGCCCCGCGTAGAGGCACGCGCTCGAGCGCGCTATCCTCCCGCGCGGCCCCCGATGAAGACACGCGTCCGGCTGGAGAAGACGAGCGACGCTCCGAACGATCGCCCGGCGCTCCCCCGCGCGGCGCGCGCGGCACCGACGTTCCGGTCGTGGGCGCCCGGCCGGAACGCGGAGGCCGTCGCGGCGCGCGCCCGGGAACGAACGCAAACGCCGCGGACGCTGTTTCGACGGGCCGAGTCGCGTCGACCGCACCGCGTCCCGGACTCCGTGGAGCAAGTGCTCCGTCGCCCGGGCGAGCCGCTCGCGAACGACGTCCGCGCGTGGGCGGAGGCGTTCTTCTCGACCGACCTCCGCGACGTCCGGATCCACGACGACGCTCTGGCCGGCGCGTCCGCCCGAGCGGTCGACGCCACGGCCTACACCGTCGGCTCGCACATCGCGTTCGCGCCCGGGCGCTACGCGCCGAACACTCAGGCGGGCCGGCGGCTGCTCGTCCACGAGCTGACCCACGTCCTCCAGCAGCGCGGCTTCGGCGTTGGCCTCATGGCGAAGCCTGCGGTCGACGCGCACGCGATCACCGAGCCGAGCGACCCGGCGGAGATCGAGGCCGAGCGCGTCGCCGAGATGGCGAGCGCCGGCGCGGCCCTCGCGATCGAGGCGCGCCCGCGCCCTGCCCATCGGATTCGGCTCGCGCGCGGCACGACGAAGACCCACGCGACCTGGACGGAGACGATCCGTCACGCTGCGCAGGCCAAGCCGAAGGGCAACGACGCGGCGGCGATGAAGGCGTGGGCCGACAAGCTGCGCGCGATCTTCGAGGAGCTCGACGCGGCGAACGCCAAGATCATCCACGATCGCCTCACGTGGGCCCCGGGCACCGGCGCCTACAAGCCGTTCGCCGACCACTTCCGCAACGTGGTCCCGGCCGAGCTCCGCGAGGAGCTCCTCGAGATCCTCACCGCGACGATCACGGGCAAGCCAGCGGCGAAGAAGCCGAGTCCAACGCCGTCGACGACGACGCCGATCCCCATCACGCCCACGCACCGGGATTCCGCGCCGGGCACGTTCGGGACGCTGCGCGTCGGCGACGCCAACGGCCTCCTCATCCTCACCGACATCGAGGACACCCCGTCCGGCAGAGTCTTCCACGCGTTCAACTTCCACCACGGGCTCCCGATGGAGCTGACGCGATCGGACTGGGAGATCCGCAGCATGAGCAATGCGTTCGCGCCGCTCAACAAGGAGCTCGCGGTGCTCGGTCGTCACTTCTCGGCGTCGAAGTGGCGAGCGATCGGCGCGAACCCCATCCCGACGATCCTCGATGCCTACGAGAAGGGGACGCTGAAGCTCAGCGACGAGCTGGTCGAAGAGATCTACGGCGCGCGCGTCTCCCAGAAGGCGCACGAGAACCTCGACCGCAACGAGAAGCTCCTCGACGAGCTCCTCGAGCAATCCGACAAGATCGATGGCTTCGAGGAGTACGCGCGGACGCTGAAGGAGGCGTCGGCGATCCGCGACGAGCTGAAGGGGCGATCCAAGGAGCTGAAGCGGATGCTCAGCGTCTCGCAGCAGCAGTTCCACATCGGCCTCCCCAAGAAGCAACTCATGGCCGGGATCCAGGGGTACGATCGCATTCGATTCATCCAGGAGAAGGGGCGCGTCGACGACGCCCTCTCGTTCTGGCTCAGCGCGTTCCCGCTCCTCACGCGACTCTCGACCTCCGAGATCAACGCGGGCGCCGTCGAGGCGAAGCTGATCGCCATCAAGGCGAACATCGTCGCGACGCGCACCGAGATGTTCGCGAAGAACTCCAAGATCGACTTCTGGGATCTCGACAACGTCCGCGCGGAGATCGCCTCCGAGCTCGGCGCGAAGACCAAGGCCGTCGTCGCCGCCGAGGACTCGAGTCGCTACGGGTGGGGCATCGCGAAGGCCATCTTCGGAACGGCCGCGGGGATCGCGATCCTCTTCCTCCCAGGCGGGCTCTTCATCGACGCGGTCATCGGCGCCGCCATCGCCTTCGACGACTGGGACACGGCGAAGAAAGTCGGTCGGGCCGCGAACACGGACCTTCACGCGGACAAGGGCCTGATGTCGCAGATGAAGGCGGACGAGGCGCGGACGACCGCCGTGCTCAGTACGATCTTCGCCGTCGTCGGGCCGCTCGCAGAACTCAAGGTCCTCCGAGTCGGGCGCGCATTCTTCAAGTCATCGCGCCTCCTCAAAGGGTTGGGCGCCGCCCGGCACCTCAAACTGGCGCGCGCACTCCAGACCGAGACCAAACTCATCTCGAAACTCTCCTCCGCCGTCACCTCGAACCCCGCCGCGATGCGCGCGCTCGTGGAGGCGATCGACGGCCTGCCCACCGGC